>CAZARO010001069.1:0-2670 GCA_964487165.1 uncultured Solibacteraceae bacterium
GCCGAGCGGCGGCCTGAAAGGCCGCCTGCAGGCACGATTGCCTGCCCCACCCTTCGAGCCGAAATTGTGCATGAATAGCCAAAGCCCGGTGCCGGGCTGAAGCTGGCTGAAGCTCGCCCCACCACATCTCGCCAAGATGTCCGTTAAGCTACTGGCTGAACTGCGGGCCTTCTTCGAGCTCTGACGGCTTACTCGCTGGCGCGATTGGTCCTGCCGCCGTCTTCCAGCACGTCCCGCACCTTCGCGACCAGTTCCGCGGGGGTGAACGGCTTCGACAGGAAGGCCACTTCCTTGCGCCGCACGCCGCGCTTGGAGAGTGCCCGGTCGGTGTAACCCGACATATAGAGCACCTTCAGGCCGGGACAAATGCGCAGCAGTTCCTTGGCCAGCTTCGGTCCGCTGGCCTTGGGCATAATTACGTCGGTAATCAGAAGCTGGATGGTATTCCGGCTATTGCCCGCCACGGCACGCGCCTCCAACGGATCGCTGGCTTCCAGCACGCGATAGCCGGTGCTCTCCATGGTCTCGCGGACCAGGGTGCGGACCATCTCGTCGTCTTCCACCAGCAGAATAGTCTCCGCACCGCGCGCCGCGGCAACCTTCGGCGCCTGGGCTTCCACCGCGACCGGCGGGCGATCCACGCGCGGCAGGTAAACCCGGAACGATGTGCCAACGCCGGGCTGGCTCGATAATTGCACCGCGCCACCGCTCTGCTTCACGATGCCGGCGACGGTATAAAGTCCCAGCCCGGTTCCCGAGCCGGCTCGCTTGGTGGTGAAAAACGGCTCGAATGCCTGCGCCTGCGCGGCAGCGTCCATGCCCGTGCCGGTGTCCTTCACGGTGAGCAGCACGTACGCACCCGGCTTCATCGCGCCGCCCTTCCCGGTGCCGCCCTTCTCCACCGCTACGTTGGCCGTTTCGATGGTCAGGGTTCCGCCGTGCGGCATGGCATCGCGGCTGTTCACCGCCAGATTCAAGAGCACCTGCTCGAGACGGCCGGCATCGGCATTCACGCTGCCCAGCCCGGCGGCCAGGTTGAATTGCAGTTCGACTTCCTCGCCCAACAGGCGCCGCATCATGGTGCCCAGGCCGTTGACCACCTGGTTGAGGTCGATGACCTTGGCTTGCGGCACGCGGCGGCGGCTGAAGAGCAGCAGCCGGCTGGTAAGTTCTCCGGCGCGCTCCGCGGCTTTGACAATCTGCTCCGCGAAGTGGCGGTTGGGGTCGCGCTCGCCCAGCTTTCCGAGGATGATCTGGCTGTAGCCGGTAATGATGGTCAGCAGATTATTGAAGTCGTGCGCCACGCCGCCGGTGAGCAGGCCCAGAGCTTCCATCTTCTGCGACTGGCGGAGCTGGTCTTCCAACTGGCGCCGGCCGGTGATGTCCATCAGCACTGCCAGCTCGGCGCTCTCGCTACCGAATTCGATGCTGTGCAGCGCGACTTCTACTTCGATCCAGCGTCCGTCTTTGGTACGGTGACGCCATTCGCTGGCCGCGGGCCGCGCGGGATTGTGCAACTCGGCGAGGAACTGGCGGGCATCCTCGGCAGTTTGCAGATCGGCAGGGGTCATTTTGGCAAACTCGGCAGGCGTGTACCCGTAGAGATTGCAGGCGGCGGTATTGACTTCCAGATGCTGGCCATCGGAGTCGAGAATCCACATGGGCTGTGGATGCTCCTGAAACAGGAAGCGGAATCGTTTATCCCGGCTACGTAAGAGACGCTTTGCTGGCATGGTCTCGGCTCAAGTGTACAGGTGAATGGCGTCGACGAACAGAGAGATGTTATGCAAATGGACAAAGTTTTTCGCTTTCGTGTTCGGAAGTTCACAAAATCGCCATTAGTAAAGTACTATATCTCCTATCCAGATAGTAGCCGTCTCCTCGCCAAGGATAGTCACCAGCTTGTCGCGCGCCACGGCGATCTCGAGCGCCTGCGGATTCACGGCCAACAGCGAGAGCCGCGCGGCCGCCGGGCGGAATACGGAGAACGGGTGGCCCACCACGGCACCGCTTTGCGGGTCGAAACGCACGGCTTGGATTTCGCGCGTGCCGCCGCCGTGGAGAGTGAAGTAGATCAGCCTGCCATCGGGCGAAAAGCGTGGTTTTCCGGCCTCTTTGGCGCTATCGGTAATGGGCAGCCACTCGCCGCCGCGCGCCGGCGCAACGTAGATCCGCGAGGTCTCCGGCGTCTCCGCAAGGAACAGCACCCAGCGGTCGTCGGGCGAAAAGCTAGCTTGGGATAGCTTTGTCCGGTTTGGCGCGGGCCAATCCGGATGGCGCGTTAGCAGCGGTACGCGCTCTTTGGTTAGCACATTCAACGCGTCGATACCGGCTCCGCTCACCAGGACGGTGGTTCCCCTGCTATCGGCATCCCACGGCCGCGTGCCTGCCGCCAGTTTGCGATTCCCCAGGTACACGTCGTCATGGCCGGCGGTGGGCTGAACGTAGAGAATTTCGGAGCTCGATTTGAGCAAGCGGCCGTAGCTGGCGCCCTCCGGGCCGGTGGCCGCCACCCGTTCCTTTCCCGTCGCCAGATCCTTTTCCCAAATCTGCGTAAATCCGTTACGAGAGGAGCCGAAAATCAGTCTTCGGCCATCGGCCGAAATATCCGGATTGGCGGTGGGAGCGAGCGTGTCGGTAATGCGGTAGGGCGTGCCTTTGGGCTGGCCG
>CAZARO010001070.1:0-2664 GCA_964487165.1 uncultured Solibacteraceae bacterium
TTGTACTTCGATGCCAACGGCAAGCTCTCGTGGAGTGCGCCCACGGACACGGGCTTTGACGAGTATCTGAGCGATCCCAACAAGCCCGTGCCCTCTACCGGCGAAGTCGCTCCCGGTATGGGGATGCCGGCCGATTACATGACATTCGACCAACGCTTCGCCGCTACCCGGCCTGATGTGCTGACCTACGAAACGGAGCCGCTCGACCATGACGTGACCATCGCGGGACCCGTTACGCCGATGCTGCACGTATCGACTTCGGGCACCGATTCGGACTTCGTGGTGAAGCTGATCGATGTCTACCCGAACAATTATCCCGACCCCAATCCGAATATTAAGGGCGTGTACATGGGCGGTTATCAGCAGCTGGTGCGCGGCGAGCCATTCCGCGGCAAGTTCCGCAACAGCATGTCCAAGCCGGAGCCCTTCACTCCGGGCAAGGCGGAGAAGATCGAGTTCTGGATGCCGGATGTCTTGCACACGTTCCGCTCCGGCCACCGCATCATGGTTCAAATTCAGAGCTCCTGGTTTCCGCTGGTGGATCGCAATCCGCAGCAATTCCTGGATATCCCGAATGCCCGGCCGGCCGATTTCAAGAGAGCCACCGAGCGCGTACTGCGCGGAGGGCCCGATGGTTCCCAGTTGCGCGTCATTGTGATGGACGAGATGCTCCGGTAATCGGCAAGCTAATGGCGGGCTGAAGCCCACCCCACCAGGCGGATCGACACATCTTGGTGGCGCGAGCTTCAGCCCACGAACGGCAAGCCAAAGCATGCCCTACTTCGTATTCCACTTCACGATCTTCAGATCGAGCACCGCAATGCTGTAAAAGACCGGCACCAGCAGCAGCGTAATGAACGTGGCCACGGCCAGGCCTCCGATCTGCGCGTAGCACAGCGGCCGCCACAGCGGGCCGCCGTGGCTGGCGAGCGGGAATAGCGCCAGAATCGTCGCACCGACGGTGATCAGCACCGGTCGCAAACGCTCGATGCCCGCGTCGCGAATGGCCTGCTCGAACGGCTCGCCTTTCTCGTGCATTTCCTCGATGAAATCGAAAAGCACAATCACGTGGCTGACAATCACGCCGATCAGGCTGGCAATTCCGAGAAACGCCATGAAGCCGAAGGGCGACCCCGCCAGCGCCAGACACAGCAGAGCGCCTACCACGCCGTAGGGGGTGGCCGCGAAGACCAACAGCGGCTTCACCGCATTGCCGAACTGCAGCAGCAGCGCCGCGTAAATTCCGAGCAGCGAGATTGCCAGCACCTTGGCCAGATTCGCGAAGCCCGACTGCTGCTTGGCTCTCTCGCCGCCGATCTGCATGCGGTAGCCGGCCGGCAGGTTCGCCTCCAGAGTCTTCAACTGCGGCAGCGCCGCCTGCAAGACCTGCGAGGGCAGCACGCCGGGCTGCGGAAACGCGTGCACGCCGATGGTGCGGAAGTGCTCCTGGCGCCGGATGCGCTCCGTGGTCATCTCGTTTACCACGGAAGAGACCGTGCGCAGCGGCACCTTCTGCGGCCCCTGGGAGGAATAAACATACAGGTTCTCCACGTCCGAAAGTTGCGCGCGTTCCGGCGCCCGCAGTCGCGCGATCACCGGAATTTGCAGGTTGCCCTGGCGCAGAGTAGTCACCGTCGTGCCGTTGATGGCCGCGGTAGTGGACGCCGCCACATCGCGATTGGTGATGCCGCTCAGGTTGGCGCGATCGGGATCGATCCGCAGCTTCACCTCGGCACTCTCTTCAAACCAGTCGTTCTGCACCACCTGCACTCCCGCGATGGGCCGCAGGATTTCCTGCACTTTGCCGGCCAGCGCGCGCAAATTTTCGTTGTCGGCCGGTTCCTGGCTCGGGTCGACATCCGACGTCCCGGAGATCCGCACCTCCACCGGGAATTCCACCGGATTGGTTTGCAACTGATGCACCGTCACGTATGCGCCGGCGATTTCCTGCGACAAAGCGGATTGCAGCGGCCCGATCACCCGAGGCGTCGCTTCCTTGTCGCGCAACTGAATCAGCACCTGTGCGTAGTTGCGCTGCTGCTGTTCGGGTGAGACGGAGAACCAGAAGCGCGGCCCGCCGCCGCCCACGAACGTAGTCACGGATTGCAGCAGCGCTTCCTCCTCCTTCCCTTTTTTCGAATGCGTGCGCTGGTACTCGTCCACCACCCGGCGGACGATGGATTCGACGCGCTGCGAAGCGTCGTTCGCCAGCGACAGCGGGGCATCGTTGGGCAGCCACACGTCGACGTACGACCAGTACTGGACGTCCTCCGGAAAGAACTGGCTCCTCAGCCTGGGAGCCACCAGCACTCCGGCGCCCAGAAACACGAACGAGATACCCAGTACGCCCCATCTCCATCGAATCGCCGCTCCCGCCAACCGGTAATAGCCGCCGTAAAATCCCCGTTGCCGCCGCTCTTCGATGGATGGCTCGGGCGTCTTGCGCGGGCGCAGCAGGTAGTAGCCGAGCAGCGGAATGAAGGTCATCGAGGCCAGCCGTGAGGACACCAGCGCCGCGGTCATCACAATCGGCAGGCTGTAGAGGAAATCGCCCGTGCTGCCGGTCAGCATCAGAAACGGAAGATAAGCGATGATGTTGGTCGCGGTGGCATACAGAATCGCGCGCGCCAGCTTAGTCGGTCCCAGCCAAGCTGCGTGAATTCG
>CAZARO010001071.1:0-2650 GCA_964487165.1 uncultured Solibacteraceae bacterium
CGACTGCGCCAGCAAAGCCACGCGTTCAACCAGAATTATTCGCCAGCCACTCGATGAGTTGCCCCGCGTATTCGCCAACCTTGTGAAAGAGGTGATCCCAGCCGTCGATCCCCTTGGCGATTTCTCCGCCCTTCGTCATAGTCTGCCAAAGCGAATTGCCCGCATTTACTCCTATCCACGAGTAAGTGTGGTAGCGGCTGAAATCGGCCTTGTGGTCATAGTCTGTGTGGATGGCCGCATACAGAAGGCATGCGGACGTAAGCAGTACGGCCGCTGCTGTTGAAAAGAGACGTTTCATTAGGTTCCTCCGCTGGCGATTTTGCACTTATCGGCCCAACGTACGGACTCCTCCGGCCCGGAACGTGCTCCGGCTACTCCGGGGGATGTTATGGCGAAACCAGTTCATATAGCCGGTGCCATGGGCGCACGGAAAACCGCTACCGAAGAGACCGTCGGCTCCATTTTGCACACCAAAGGCAATCAGGTATGGCAAATCGCGCCGTCGGCGACGGTTTACGAAGCTATATCCTTGATGGCAGAGCGGAGCGTGGGAGCGCTCCCGGTGGTTTCCAATGGCACGTTGGTCGGGATTATCACGGAGCGGGACTATGCACGCAAAGTAATTCTGCAAGGCCGTTCCTCGCCGCACGTCGCAGTCCGCGAAATCATGACACTGTCACCGGTAACAGTTACACCCGAATTTGCGCTAATGGAATGTCTCTGGATTATGAGTGAGCTCCGCATCCGGCATCTTCCGGTGCTCGACGGAGGCTATCTTTGCGGCATCATTTCGATTGGCGACCTGGTAGCCGCTATCATAGTCAACCAGGCATTTACTATCGAACAATTGGAGACTTATATCACCGCCGGGTATCCGGCGTAAGTCACCGTTTCGCCGCGGCGCCGGCATCGGCGCCCGCGGCGGTCGGTTCGGTGCCGGCGATGAAGACTTCGTTACGGGGGTTGAGACAGGTCGCCCCGGCCAATTCCCCGGTGTCGCTGCAAATCTCCGCCGACACCACACCCGGCGGAACGCGAAAATCGTGCGCCGTACGGTAAGGCGAAATCTGCGCGGCCTGCTTCATGAAGTCCGCCCAAATGGGCAGCGCCGACCGGGCGCCCTCGAGCTTCAGATCGCGGTTGTCGTCGAACCCTACCCATACCACGCACAGCAGTTCGCTGGTAAATCCGGCGAACCAGCCATCGCGAGAAGTGCCTGTTTTCCCGGCCGCCGGCAGCCAGAATCCTTGCGACCGCGCCCCGGCGCCGGTACCGCTGCGCAGCACTTCCTGCATCATGCTGGCGGTGACGTAGGCCACCCTTGGATCGATCGCCTGCCGAGTGCTGGGCTGGTGTTGGCTGGAGACGGAACCGTCCACTGCGCGCACCACTTCGATGGTCGTGGGCTTGACCCAGACGCCCTGATTCGCGAACACGGTGTAGGCCGCGGCGATGTCGAGAGGCGTGGCTTCGTACGCGCCCAGGGCCACGGAGGGCGTCGCCTGTGCACCGTTCAAGCCGGCCAGCCGGGCGATCTTCACCACGCGGGCGTACCCCACCTGCTGCGCGATGCTCACGGTGGCGACATTGAGCGATTTCGCGAGGGCCGTGCGCAACGTGACATCGCCCTGGTAATCGCCCTCGAAGTCCTTGGGCTGATAGCTTTGATCGCCGAACGAGAAAGTGGTGGCCTCATCGCTCACCAGGCTGGCGGGGGTGAATGTCCTGGGTCCGCCACCGAGGGCGGTTTCGATCGCGGCGGCGTAGACGAACGGCTTGAACACCGAGCCCGGCTGCCGCGAGGCGAGAGCGTGATTCAATTGGCTGTCGCCATAACTGCGGCCCCCCACCAGCGCCTTGATTTCTCCGGTGTGCGGATCGAGCGCGATCAGGGCGGCCTGCGGGCGGTCCGCTGGACCCTTGCCCAAAGCGCCCGTGCCGCGAAGCTGCCGGTCGACGGAGTCCATGCCGGAGCGTACCGCGGCTTCGGCGGCCCTCTGTAGCTGGGGATCGAGGGTGGTCACCACGGTGCGGCTCGGTCCTGCGGACTCCACGAGTGAGTTTTGCAATTCATCGTTCATCATCGAAAGGAAATAAGAGTTCTCGGAGTCGTCCGCCATGGGCGGCGCCAGCGCCAAGGGAGCAGCGGCCGCGGCCCGATAGTTGGATTCGCTCAGTTCGCCGTTGCGCTTCATTAAGGCCAACACCAGATTGCGGCGGCTGACAGCTCGCTCCGGATAGCGGAGCGGATTGTAATAGCTGGGCCGTTGTACCAGCCCGGCCAGAAGCGCCGCCTCCGCGGTATCGATCTGCCAGAGTTCCTTGCCGAAGTATACCCGCGCCGCTTCTCCGAAACCGTTGATGCTGTACGGGCCTCGCCGCCCCAGATAGACCTGATTCGCGTAGTCCTCGAAGATCTGCTGCTTGCTGAGTACGTGTTCCAGGTGAAGCGTGATGAGGATCTCGTCGGTTTTCCGGCTCCAGCTCTTCCTGGGTTGGAGCCAGAGCGCGCGCGCAAGCTGCATAGTAAGAGTGGACGCGCCTTGTTGTTTGCGGCCATCTTTGAAGTCGACATAAGCGGCTTTGATTGCGCGGCGGTAGTCGAAACCGCCGTGTTCGAAGAAGTGCTTATCTTCAACCGAAGTCACCG
>CAZARO010001072.1:0-2650 GCA_964487165.1 uncultured Solibacteraceae bacterium
GGACTGCGCAGCCCCTGCAAGGTTTCCGCCAGCCAGGGGCCGGCCACTACTTGCGTCCAGTCGGCCCGGTCCGCCACCGCGGCGTCTTCCTCGGCGACGTCCGCGCCGGCCAACAGCCGCATGGCTTCGCCGAAAGCCAGGCCGTTTTCGTGGGCCGTGCGCTCCACATTACGGAAGCGCGCGATCATGCTTTCCAGGTGCTCGCGGTCGACCTCGATCCATCGCCCGCGCACCAGCGCGAGCCCATCGGTCTGCGACAGCAGCTCGCGAATTTCGGCGGCCGTCAGCGTCTCGCCGTCGAGCGTGACTTCCATTTGAAAATCGAGCAGCGCGTCCTGTCCCAGCCCCACCGGCGCTTTGCTTCCCACCTTGCCGGTGACCCGCGGGCGCGGCGGACGATTGCCCCGCCACGCCGCCGGCATGCGAACCACCACCCCCGCGGACTCCAAGCGGGGAACGTCGCGCAGCAACTGCAGGGCCTCCGGCGGAGTCCAGCGCAGCGGGTGGAAGATCTCGCCGGCGTCGATCATTTCCTTGAGCCAGGGGCACGTTTCCGAGGCCCGCTGCACCGGCAGCAGCAGAGACAGCAGGCGCTGCTTATTGGCCGCGCCGGCGTACTCACGCAACGCCTGCCCCAGCGGCAGATGCTGCGCCTTGGCCTGTGCGGAGAGACGCGTGGTGTAGGTGGCCAGGAACGCAAAGGGAGAATCCGCGTCCTTGCGATTCTCGGCGATATTGAAGTGTACGCGCCCCACCAGGTTCCAGGCAGCGTTGCGGCGCTTCAGAAAATCCTGCACCGCGAGCTTGGATTCACCTAACTCCCGGGCGAAGGCCGCGTCCAGTTCCCGCCACAATGATTCCAGCACCGCGGCGGTGAGATATTCCACCCCCATCATGGGCGGCGCCGCGCGGGCGACGCGCTCCAGCTCTTCGCCGGGAGGCGCCGACACACTGGCCTCATCCTGGCTGGTCACATCCTGCTGGGTACACAGAGCCGTCACGTAGCGCGCGCCGAAATCGCGCCAATAGGAGAGCACCGGCGGCAACACGGCGCCCGCTTCATCCGCGCCCAACAGCAGCAGCCCGTGACCCGAGCCGCGTTCGAAAGCGCGCAGCAAACGGTCGGCGAGCACGCCATCCAGGGGCGGCGCGTCGACATCGCCGGCCAGCGCCAGGTGGCCGTGCGGAGTGAGCGTCAATCGCAGAGAGGCGGAGTCCGCGGTCACGCCACGCCCAGCGCGCGTGCCAGCGCCTGCTTCATCGCCGCCGCGGGAGCTTCGCGTCCGGTCCACAGCTGAAAGCCGATGGTGCCCTGGTAGACCAGCATGGAGAGTCCATCGAGCGTGGGTAAGCCGAGCCGGCGGGCGGCGGCCAGAAGCGGCGTTTCCGGCGGATTGAAAACCACGTCGCTGACCAGCGTACCGGGGCGCGCGCCGCTGAGATCGACCGGCGGCATGGCGTCGACATCGGGAAAAAGTCCGATGGAGGTGGCGTTCACCAGCAGATCTGTCGCGGCCGTCACGGCATAGGTTTCGCGCCAGGGCTGGAAGCGGATGGGGCGCCCGGTCTTAGCGGCGAGATCGTCCACCATGGCGCGTCCGCGTTCCACCGAGCGGTTCACCACCAGCACCTCCGCCGCGCCCGCCAGCGCCAGTTCGGTGACAATGGCGCGCGCCGCCCCGCCGGCTCCGAGCACCACCGCGCGCTTGCCGCCCGGATCGACTCCGGCGTCGTTGCGGACGCCGTGCAGGAAGCCTTTGCCGTCGGTATTCTCGCCGATCAGCCGGTCGCCCTCGCGCCGCACCGTATTCACCGCGCCGATGAGCGCGGCATCGGGCGCGATTTCGTCGAGATACTGCATCACCGCAACCTTATGCGGGATGGTAAGGTTGAACCCGCGCATGCCGAATGCGCGCGCACCCTCGATGGCGGCGCGCAGTTTCGCCGGCGGCACCTCGACGGTGAGATAGCGCCAGTCCAGGCCCAGTTCGCGAAAGCCCGCTTCCTGCATGACGCAGGTAGGGTTTTCGTCCACCGGCTGGCCGAAACAGGCCAGCAGTTCGGCTTTGAAATTGGCTGCCATACGGACCTCGGCACGGGCTAGCGAATGGGTGAAAACGGCAGCGCCCGCACGATGGTGTTGGTGATGTTGCCCACCAGTTCGGCGTCCGGGACTCCGCCCGTGGTGCGCAGCTTCAGCCACTCGGGATCGGCCTGGAAGGCGGCCCAGCAGGTCTCGCGCGCCGCCAGGTTATCGAACGCCAGCATGTAGGTGAGGTTCGGCATGTGCGTCCCGACAATCGTCTGGCCGGCGAAAACCGGCAGCATGTGGAGGCGGCGGAAAATGTCGAACTCGCCCTCGCCGAACATCTTCATTTTGCGCGCCAGGCCCTTATCGGTGGGCGATTCGTAAGTACGAATTTCGAAAACGCGGGCCGCGGCCTTTTCCGAGGCGGGCGGCGGAGTCACCGCGGGGAACGACGGGAAGGCCGACAGGAGGGAATTCTCCATACGGATGTAACTCAATTCGCCTATGGTGGTGTATTCGTCGGCCGCCGCCTGAAATTCCTTATCGGCGGCGAGCTTCTCGCGGGCCGCGTCGAAGGCCGCCATCGAGGGGTAACTGGCCAGCGTGAGCATGAAGGGGCTG
>CAZARO010001073.1:0-2650 GCA_964487165.1 uncultured Solibacteraceae bacterium
CCGACACCAGCATCTCCTGGATCTGCCTGACGATGGCATCATGGCCGGCGAACTCTCCGCCCGCGTCGGGATGCCTGCGGATGCCGGCCAGGATGTCAATGGAAAGATCGATCAGGTGCGGAAGGTAGGGATAGAAACGTACAAATTGATCTTCATCGAATTCGGTGCGGCGGGAGCACTGTTCCAGGCGGACATTTCGCATCAGCCGTTCGCCGCTCTCCCGGAAGAGCTGCCTGAGGACCCGCTCCCGGCTCTCCTTCTTGCGTAGCACACCGCGGGCAGCGGCCTCGCGAATACCGGATGCAGGCAGGCCGGACGTTTCCCGGTCAGACTCCTCGAGAACCTGGGAGGGATCGCCGTCCAGGAGATCCGCGATCTTGGTCATAAATATATTTCTACAAACCCGGAAGTAAGTTCCTAAGTTGCGCCCACATGCCTCTAAAGAGCCACCTCGAGGGCGCCTTAGGCGGCTGGTGGCCGACTTAGCGGTCGTCGTCGTCGTCGTCGACCCGGCACTCGGGCTTGTGCGGCACCTTAGGGTAGCGCACATTCCAGCCCTTGGCGGCGTGCCACAGGAAGCGGTTGACCACGTTCTCGGGTGCCGCGTCGGGATGTACGAAATCCATCTTCAGGGACGCCAGAGCGGCCCGTCGCTCGGCGCCCTTGAGAGAATTCGCCGGTGGATTAATGCGTGCCAGCGGCGTGATGTTCGGCAGCGCGAGGTACGGTGTGAGATTGGGCACAGTTACAAACAAGGATTTCATGGGCAGCGCCGCGGCATCGAATTTATTCATGGGCGGCAGGCCCAGAAGGTCCTCGATCGTGCGGACGATGCTGGTCTGGTTGTAGGAAGTGGAATCCACCACCCGGTGGCGGGCATAGGGGCTGGCTACCAGGCAGATGGTGCGATGGCCGTCGACGTGGTCGACGCCATTCTGCGCGTCGTCCTCGGTTACCAGCACGGCGCTGCTCGACCAATAGGGGCTGGTGGAGATGGCTTGGATAATCTGGCCCAAAGCGAGATCGTTGTCCGCCACCATGTCGGCGGGCGCCGGATAGCCTGGCGTGATTCCCGCGGTGTGATCCGAAGGCAGCCAGACAATCACCAGGTTGGGCATATTGCCCGAGGCCACATATTGCTGGAATTTGTCAACAAAAATGCGCGCCCGAAACTGGTCGGGAACATTTAGTGCGAAGGATGGGTAATCCGGCTCGATGATGGCATTGACGGGCGCCACGGGGCTGTGGCTGGGCGCGGCATACTGCATCTGCGCGGCCTGCGCATCGGCCAGATACTCCGTCCAGGTTTGCGAGTAAGTGGCGGCGGCCTGTGTAAACTCGCCGAAAATGCGCACGCTGAGGCCGTTGCGCAGGGCGTTATCCCAGATGAAGCCGGTGGGCGCGAAGGCCAGCGGATCGTTCCCGGCATATGGATAGCTGCGCGGCCAGGCGGCGCTGGACGAGCGCTCGATATAGTCCGTGGCCATGGCTTGCGTGATCCACTGGTGGCCGTCGGCGCTGACCAAGCCGGTAGAGTAAAAATTGTCGAGGGTCACAAACTGCGACGCCAGCAGGTGATGATTGGGAGTTACTTGCGCCCCGTAAGTGGCCAGCGCGGGGGCGCCGTTGCCTTGTCCCAGGTCGCCTAAAATCTGATCGTACGTGCGGTTCTCCTTAATAATCAGGAAAACGTGCTGAATGCCGAGGTCTTTGAGATTAGCGGGGGACCCAAGGGGCGCAGGCGTGTTTTCAAACAAGTTGTTCAACGAGGATACCCGGCTGGGACTGACGATGTCGTTGGCGGCAATGCGGTCCCACGTGCCTAGCCGCGATTCGACGGCGTAAGGAGCGTCGCTGTCCCGGGACCCGATTCCCTTGGCATTGGCGACGAAGACCGTGCTCTTTCCGGCCTGCGGACTGACGGCCAGGGCTACGGGATACCAGTCGGTCGGCGCGGCCCCCTTTACCTGGTAGGCCCCATCCTTTAGCACCAGGGCAACCACGCTGTTGTTGCCGGCACAGGCGACATAGAGCCGGCTGGAATCGGCGTTGAACGCCAGGGCGGTCGGGCTGCTGCCCGCGTACCCTTGCGGAAATGCGGTTAGGACAGTCGTGCCGGTGATCGTCAAACTGGCGGTATTTATAAAGGAAACGGAGTCGCTGTTGGCGTTGGCCACCGCGACCATGCCGCCATCGGGGCGCATCCGGATGGCGCCGGGGTGCAGTCCGACGGCGATACTGCCGATTACCTGAAAGGAGGCTAAAGAGAGAGCCGAGACGGTGCCGCTGGCTGCTATGCCGCGGCTGTCGACCACCACCCGCGTGCCGGCGGAAGGAGCCGTGAGGTCCGATGCCACCGGGAGACGGCCGCCCCAGTTGGACACGAAGAGGCTATCGCCCGCGGGGGTGATGGCCAGCCCCACGGGCGCGACCCCCACCGCCGCAGTATCGGTCACCGCCATTTGTCCCAGGTCGATTCGGGCCACCTGATTGGTGCTGTTCAGAGCCACGTAGAGAAAGGGCCGTAGCGGGTCAAATGCCAGGCCGCACGGTACCGGATCCGGCACGGTAACGGTGACCACGGGTGACCCGGCGGCCACTCCGAAGATACTCACGACTAAGGCGTTCGAGGCGGCGATGGACTGGCCGT
>CAZARO010001074.1:0-2649 GCA_964487165.1 uncultured Solibacteraceae bacterium
TCAGTTATGCCACCAGCCTGATGCGCCAGGGCGTTCTGATTTCCACCACGGAGCACCTGCTGAGCGTGCTGTACTCCATGGGCATCGACAACGCCTACGTGGAGATCGACAACCTCGAGGTGCCGATTCTGGATGGCAGCGGGCTGCCGTTCGTGCGCCTCATCGAGCAGGCCGGCGTCCGCCAACTTCGGCGCAAGCGGCGCTACCTGCTCATTCGCCGGCCGGTCTCGGTGGAGGACAAGCATAAGCGCATCAGCATCCTGCCCGACGAGGCTTTCCGCCTGACGTGCGATACGGATTATCCCGCGCCGGTGGGCCGCCAGTCGCTGGAACTGGAAGTGACGCCCGAACGGTACGCCACGCAGATTGCCTTCGCGCGCACCTTCGGGTGGGAGACCGACCTCAAGCAGATGCGCGATATGGGGCTGATTCGCGGAGCGTCGCTCGAGAACGCCGTCTGCTTCACTCCCACGGGAACGTTGAACCCCGAAGGCCTGCGCGCGCCCGACGAGTGCTGCCGCCACAAGGCGCTCGACCTGATCGGCGACCTGGCACTGCTGGGACGGCCGCTGCTAGGGCACGTAATCGCCGAACGCGCCGGGCACGCGATGCACGCCGCACTGGTGGCGCGCATCATGCAGGACCCGTCCCTCTACGAACTCCTGACTTTCGATCAATTAGCCAGCCGCGTGGCGCAAGCCCTGGTGACGTCGTAGGGGCAGATCGCAAATCCGATCGCTAATCGCAGTAGGGATCGAGGGTCCCAAGAGAAGTTTGGACTTGCCAGCGCCGCCTGCGCCACTTGGTAGCAGCGCTATGCGATCGGTGAAACCAGCCGCCGGGAACTGCGTGTTTAGCGCCGTCCGCTTCGAGGCCCTTTACGCCGTCCAATGAACCGCTGTACCAAATCTGAATCATGGTTAGGATTGCCGAATTGGCGCCGGTTCCCAGCGCCATTGCCTGAGAGCGTAACGGAGATTCCGGATCATGAGAGGCCTGCCCTTATTTTTTCTTCCGGATGTAGACCGCGCCATTCAGGGTACGGATAGTCAGATCGACGCCGCCGCCGTTGATGGTGCCGCGGATGGTTTCGTCGATGCGGATGCGGAATCGGCCGTCGGAGGAGCCGTTTCGCTCGGTGACGCTGCGGCTGCCGCCCAGGGTGACATCGAAATCGCTGTATACGGCACCGTGGCTGTTCTTGACGGTGAGATTGGCTTTCAGGTCGGCGGGGAGGGTCAGATCCACCAGGCCGTTCAGGGTGCTGAATGCCAGCGGCTTGCTCCCGTCCACGCTATCCATGCTCACTTTGATGGGCCCGTTTTGGGAGTCGGCACTTACCGTGCCCGCAATGTTGTTCAGGGTCAGATGGCCGTTGGCGGTGTGGACTTCCACTTCGCCGTGAACTCCCTCCACCTCGATGGCGCCCGAGAGGGTGCGCAGCCGCAAAGAGGTGTCCACCGGCACGGTAAGGTACACGGAGCCGTTGCCGTAACGGTCGTGGACGGTGATGACGTTGTCGTCTTCCACCACTTCCAGGCCGCGCGTGGACATCCCGATGCGCCGCATTCCCCCCTGGTGCTCTTCGTGGGAGCGGGAAGGCTCGCCCGCCACAATCACGTCCGTGCCGGTATGCGTCTTCACCGTGATGGTGCCGTTCAGCAGGCTGCAGTTGACCACCCGCGCGTGCGACGAATTGCGGGCCGGCACGATAATGCGATCGCCGCTGGCGTCCTGCGCGAATGCCGCCGCGCAGACGAATAGTATCAGGCCTGTGGAGGCCAGAATCGGTTTCATGGTAGTGTCCTTAGCTCTTGGTCCTTGGCTCTTCGTGGTCAACTCTTCGAATGAAGGCGGATGGAGCCGTTCATGGTATGCAACGAGATCTCCGGACCGCCTTTGCCTGCCCGCACCTTCATGTTGCCGCCGGAGCGATAGATAAAACGCGTACCCGACAGCTCACCCTTCACGGTGGTCGGCCGGGTGGTTACGTCGAAATCGGCGTATACGCCCCCGTGCATGGTTTCCACATTGAAATCGGCGTCGGGGTCGGAGTGGAAATACAGATCGATGGAGCCGTTCATGGTGTGGAAGGAAGATTCCCGCGTGGGGTTGCGGCTGTAGGCCACCTTCACGCTGCCATTCATGGTCTCGGCCGATCCGCTACCCCCCATATCCTCCATGTCCACCCTGCCGTTCATGGTGTGAACCTTGTAATCGCCGCTGACATTCTTTACTTCGATGGTGCCGTTCATGGTGTGCAGGTCGAGCGCCACGCCGGTAGGAACCTGGATATCGCATTCGAAGACCACACTGTAATGGCGGTGATGCCAGCCGTCATCGTGACGCGACGGGCCGTCCTCATACAGCTTTACGGTGTTGCCTTCCTGCGTGATGTCGAGCTTAACTTCCCGCTTGGCGTCGGCCAGGTCCGATTTCATGTCGGCCCGGATGCGCTTCTCCACGTCCACCTGGATCTCCGAACCGCTGCCGCCGGTGACGCGGATGGGGCCGTTGATCTGGTCGGAGATCAACTTGGCGACATTCTCGCCGGCGGAAACCTTGAAGGTCTTGTGGATGGTCTCCCGGTCTTCTTCGCGCCAATCGCTCTCGTCGGAGCGGGCGGCGAGCAGGGGCATTATCAATAAG
>CAZARO010001075.1:0-2648 GCA_964487165.1 uncultured Solibacteraceae bacterium
CGCTACCGGCCAGATTCATTCGCTGGAGGGCGAGTTGACCGAAGAGGAGCGGCGGCTTGTCGCGGCGCGCGCCATCTTGGGCGAGTGGTTGGGCGGATCCGGCGGCGGCTGGCAGGATTCGGGCGGCGTGTGGCCGGGCATCAAGCTGATTCACGGCGTGGCGGCGGCCGAAGGCGATCCCGAATACGGTGTCAGCCGAGGATGTCTGCTCCCGCGCCATCGAATTCTTGGCGAAAGTGAGATCTCCGTGGAGACACGCCAGTTGCTGCAATCCAGCCTGGTGCTGGTGCACGGCGGCATGGCGCAGGACGTCGGGCCGATCCTGGAAATGGTGACGGAGAGGTACCTGCTGCGGTCGGCGAAGGAGTGGACGGCGCGGCGGGAAGCCATGGGCATCCTCAATGAAGTGCTGGAACAATTGCGCACCGGCAATGTGCGGGGCATCGGCGGATCGACGGGCCGCAATTTCGACGGGCCTATCCAGACGATTATTCCGTGGGCCGGCAATTTGTATACGGCGACGTTGATTGAAGCGGTGCGCGCGGAGATGGGCGCCGATTTCTGGGGCTTCTGGATGCTCGGCGGCATGTCGGGCGGCGGCATGGGATTTCTGTTCGACCCGCGGCGTAAGGCGGAAGCGCTCGGCCGGCTGCAGCACATCATGAGCGCCACCAAGAAGCGCATGGAACACGCCGTGCCGTTCGCCATGGAGCCGGTGGTGTACGATTTCGCCATCAACGAACGGGGCACTTCCGCGGCGCTACTGAGCGGCGGAGACGCCCTCTTGCCGGCGGAGTATTACACCCTCGCCGTGCCGCCGCTGGTGCGCACCGAGGCGCGCCTGCTTTCCGCCGCGCGCCGTGCCGAACTGGACCGCTTCGCCTCCGCCTGCCGCGACCAGCCCGCCTTCGCCGGCATGGTGCAGCAGATGTTCGACCACCTGCTGCCGCGCAGCGCCGAACAACACTCCGGCGGTGCGCAGACGCTCGCGGCGCTACTCGAAGCTTACGGTTTCGACGCCACCCAGCATCGCCAGATTCAGGCCGATCTGCGCAGCGGCCGCATAGGCCTGGCGCAAAACCGTCTGCCGGCCTCGACCGATATCGGCGATGTGCGGGTGGGCGACGTCCTCGATGCCGTTGGCGGACTGCCGGGGCGTTATCGCGCCATCGGCCTGGAGGCTCTCGGGCGCGGCGAGGTGGTGGTGGTGACGCTCGCCGGCGGCACGGGCAGCCGCTGGACCAAGGGCGCGGGCGTGGTGAAGGCGCTCAATCCGTTCTGCCGACTGGGCGGGCGGCACCGCAGTTTTCTGGAGGTCCATCTGGCCAAGAGCCGGCGGGCGGGCGAACTCGCCTGTGCACCGCTGCCGCACGTTTTCACCACCAGCTATATGACGCACCGGGCCATCGAGGAGCATCTGCGCGAGCGCGAAAATTACGGCTATCCCGGCCCGGTGCTGCTTTCTCCCGGGCGCAGCATCGGCCTGCGCATGATTCCCATGGAGCGCGACCTGCGCTTCGCCTGGGAGGAGATGCCGCAGCAGTTGCTCGATGAGCAGGCGCAAAAAGTCCGCGAGAGCCTGCACCATACGCTGATACAGTGGGCGCGGCAAGCCGGCGAAGGCAGCGACTATACCGACAATCTTCCGCTCCAGTGCCTCCATCCGGTGGGTCACTGGTACGAGATCTCGAATCTCCTGCGCAACGGTACGCTGGGGCGCCTGATTTCCACCAACCCCCGCTTGCGCCACCTTCTGGTCCACAATATCGATACCGCGGGCGCGGCGGTTGACCCGGCGCTTCTCGGCTACCATATCGACGAAGGCTCGGGCCTGACGGCCGAAGTGATCGCGCGGCACCTGGAAGATCGCGGCGGCGGACTGGCGCGGGTGAACGGCCGCCTGCGGCTGGTGGAAGGCATGGCGCTGCCCCACGAAGAAATCGAATCGCAGCTCTCGTACTATAACAGCGCCACCTATTGGGTCGACGTGGACCAGTTGCTGCGGCTGGCGGGACTTACTCGCGGCGATCTCGGCAATCGGGAGAAGCTGGTGGAGGCCACCCGGCGGCTGGCCGCGCGCATGCCGTCGTACATCACGTTGAAGGACGTGAAAAAGCGTTGGGGCAAAGGCCAGGAGGATGTTTTCCCGGTGGCGCAATTCGAAAAACTGTGGGGCGATATGACGTCGCTCTCCGATCTGGCCTGCCGCTACGTGGTGGTGCCGCGGGTGCGCGGACAGCAATTGAAGGAGCCCGCGCAGCTCGACGCCTGGCTCCGAGACGGCTCGGCGGCGGAGATCGAGCGCCTTTGCGGCTGGGGATAAACTTCCGGCCGTAATATTATTTCGAAGGCCAAATGCGCACCCGCCGGTCGAGCAGCGCGTACAAGGCGATGGTCGCGAAAATCAGAATCGGACCTTCTATGGGCGACAGGGTGTGGTATTTGTCGGGCCCATTGG
Organism: uncultured Solibacteraceae bacterium; assembly: GCA_964487165.1. Lineage (GTDB taxonomy): Bacteria > Acidobacteriota > Terriglobia > Bryobacterales > Bryobacteraceae > PALSA-129. The sequence continues at coordinate 2,459 of CAZARO010001075.1, forward strand.
TCTCCACCATAAACCAGAAGGCCGGTGCGCGGAAGCGGCTCAGCGAAAACCAGTGGCGGGTGTCGGTCTTATCCTCGAACAGCAGCATGAACCCTGACGCCCATAAGAGAATGCCGGTCGCTGTTATGCCTAGAATCGCAATGATGCCCGGCCGTTTCCATAGCGGCGGGCCGTTCTGTGGGGCCGCATC
>CAZARO010001076.1:0-2646 GCA_964487165.1 uncultured Solibacteraceae bacterium
TCGACATCGCCGTGCGGTATCGCCAGGCCGCCGAATCCGTAGAGCACCACCTCCGCGTCCCGGCGAAAGAAGCGGAAGGCGAGGACATGGCCCATCTCGTGGAGAAGGATGGAGACGAAGCAGACCGCTACCCAGATGAGCGCGCCGGCTAGTTCGCGGTCGGAGCCCAGGATCAGCAGCACGATCCAGAACCAGAACTTGACCCGGACGGACGTGCCGAACAGCCGGAAGCTCCACTGGCCGCGGTCGCTTTGCGGGCAATCCACGATGGTAGTCACAGTTTTGAGGCGATTATACGGCCCCGGATGCCTCAGATTACAGGTTGTCGAACGTTAGCCGTAGTTTTCCACCGAAGGTAGGGGGAAGGGGGCTCTAATGGAACACGAGCGGCGAGCTTTTGTAATTCATCTTTGACCGAAGATTCACTGTGCGTTTACACTGCGCGAATATACTCATTTCTTCACCCAGAGCACTCAAGAGAACGCTGCAAAAAAATTAACTGAGGAGAAAACATGAGAATACGTGTGTCCGCTCGTCTGGGCCGAACCGCGGTTGTTTCTGCCCTACTCGGTCTTGGAGCAGCCAGCGCGCAAACGCCCGCGCCAGCCGCAGGTCCCGCCACGCCGATTCAGCACCTGGTGGTGATCTTCCAGGAGAATATTTCGTTCGACCACTATTTCGGTACTTACCCGTTCGCCAGCAATCCGGAAGGCCAGCCCGCGTTTTACGCCTACCAGAACACCCCCAGCGTCAACGGATTCATTCCCGCGACCCTCAACAACCACCCCAACGCCAGCAACTCGGTCAACGGAACCGGAGCCATCGCACCCTTCCGCCTGGACCGCGCCCAAGCCGCCACGGCCGACCAGGACCACGATTACACGCCCGAGCAAATGGCCTATCATAGCGGACTGGTGGACCTCTTCCCGAGCCAGACCGGCACGGCCGGCCCGCCGCCATCCTCGACAGTCGGGGATAGCACTGGCCTGGTGATGGGTTACTACGACGGCAACACCGTCACGGCGCTGTGGAATTACGCCCAGCACTTCGCCATGAGCGACAATTCTTACGGCACCACTTACGGCCCGTCGACAGTCGGCGCCCTGAACCTCATCTCCGGCCAGACCAACGGGGTCATCAATAATAGCAACGGCACGGGCTCGGTGATCGAAGACGGATTCAAGGGGCTCACCGACATCAGCGACGCCGATCCAGCCGGCGACGCGTGCTCCACCACCACCGGTGAGACTTTCAGCATGAGCGGGAAAAATGTCGGCGACCTGCTGAGCGCCGCCAACGTAACCTGGGGATTCTTCGAGGGCGGTTTCGACCTGACCAAGACCAATCCGGACGGATCGACCGGCTGCAACCGCACCACCACTTCGCTGATCACCAATAGCAAGAAGGCCGACTACATTCCCCATCACCAGCCGTTCCAGTACTACAAAACCACTGCCAACCTGACGCACGCACGCCCCACGTCGCCGGCCACCGTCGGACAGGCGGGCGATCCCGGCAATCACCAGTACGACATCAACGATTTTTACGCCGCGGTGAGCGCCGGTAATTTCCCCGCAGTCAGCTTCCTGAAGGCCCCCGGCTTCCAGGACGGCCACGCCGGCTACTCCGATCCGCTCGACGAGCAGACATTCATCGTCAACGTGATCAACTTCCTGCAGACCAATTCCAACGCCTGGGGATCCACAGCCGTAGTGATCGCCTGGGACGATTCGGATGGCTGGTACGATCATCAAATGCCTCCCAACGTGAATCAATCCGCCACCGCCGCCGACGCTCTCACGGGAACCGGCGCTTGCGGTACGGGTACGGCGGCGCTTCCCGGCGCGGCCTCGGCTGCGACGCATGCCCAAGGCCGCTGCGGATACGGCCCGCGCCTCCCGTTGTTGGTGATCTCGCCCTATGCCAAATCCAACTTTGTGGACCACACCACCACCGACCAAAGCTCGGTCCTACGTTTCATTGAGGACAATTGGCTCGATGGCCAACGCATCGCCGGTTCCTTCGACGCCCTCGCCGGCAGCATCGACAATATGTTCAACTTCCAGGCGGCTCCCAACACCGCACCTTTCCTGCTTTCCCCCTCCAGCGGGGAACCCATGAATCCGGCGCAGTCGGCCACGCCGCAGACGGCGCTGCGCCGCAGTCCCTTCGCCTCCAAACCGGCCGGCGGCGGCAATCCTTCGAAGCAGTAAGCCCCCCGCCATGCTCCGCGGACTGCGCGCCGGACCATCCCGGCGCGCAGGCCGCATCCACTTCCATGACCCGCCGCACATTTCTCCAGGCAAGTTGTTTGGCCGCTTACGCCGGCAGGACTGCCTCGTCCGCCGCGGCCCTGAACCCCGACTCTCTGGCCAAATTTGTCGATCCTCTTCCCATCCCTCCCATCGCCAAACCCTCCGGCGCCCGTCCAGTGCATCGCTATTCTTCGTCCCCGGTTCCCTACTATCGCGTCACCATGCAGCAGATCGAGCGCAAATTGCATCGCGATCTTCCGCCGACTCGTTTGTGGTGCTGCGGCGGCTCCTCCCCCGGCCCCACTTTCGAAACGCGCAGCGGGCAGGGGCTCTCCATCGAGTGGGCCAATGAGCTGCCCCAAAAACATTTCCTGCCCATCGATCACACGCT
>CAZARO010001077.1:0-2644 GCA_964487165.1 uncultured Solibacteraceae bacterium
TGATCAGGCTCGAATTGGTGCGTCCGGGCTCGGCCAGAAAGTCGATCAGCAGGTCTACCGGCGCGCTGCTGTCGCTATCGTTCCACATGGCGGGCCCGATGCATGGCGTGAATTTTAGTTTCGCGCCGAGGGCGTCGATGCCGCGGAGTACGGCCAGCGCCGCATCGTGGCTCAGCCCCTTGGTGTATTGCGGAAACGGCTGCGTGACGATGCGGATGGTCTCCACTTCCCACCCGGCGGTGCGATACGCCTCGCGCGCCGTGTTCAGGAACTTTGCGGCGTCCTCAATCTGGTGCGCGTAGCCCTGCGCGTCCACGTCGATAAACGCGGTGATGGCGCGCACCTTGGGGCGCGTTGCCGCGGAGAGCGCAGTCGCGGCCAGCAGCACGGCGAGCATGGCGTTTCGCATGATTGGTTATAGCATGCGCTACAGCGCGCTGATATCTTTGGCTTCGAGAATGCGCTTGGGAGCGCCGCTTTTCGCCACTTTCAGCATGGCGCGGCCAAGCTGCTCGGTAGTCAGAATCTGTCCCGGGAAGGCCCGCCGCAGCAGCGGTATCAGGGGCTTGAACAGCATGTACCCCACGCGATAGGCGGCGGTTCGCGAGCGGATTCCATGGAGCGGCTGAATGACGCCGGGGCGGAAGGCGTACGCGCCTTTGAACGGCATCCGCAGGATGGCGTTTTCGGTCTTGCCCTTGACGCGCGCCCACATGACGCGTCCCTTCTCGGAGCTGTCGGAGCCGGCGCCGGAGACGAACACGAATGTCATTCGCGGATTGAGCCGGGCGAGCGTTTCCGCGGCCGCCACTGTGATGCCGTACGTCACGCGCTCATAATCGGCCTCCTTAATGCCCGCCGAAGTGACGCCCAGGCAGAAGAAGCAGGCATCGAAACCGGTCAGATTTTTCTCGATGGCCGAGTAGTTCCATAGGTCGGCATGCACCAGTTCCCGCAGTTTGGGTGTGGCGACGCCGGTGGCGCGCCGTCCCACGGAGGCCACGCCTTCCACGTCCGGGTCAAGCAGGCATTCGCGCAGCACGCCCTGGCCCACCATCCCCGTGGCGCCGAAGATCAATACCTTCATACCTGGATAATAAGGCACGCGAAGTAAGTTGATGGCTTTCAGCTTTCAGCTCGGTGCGGCAAACTCAGTAGCTGATCGGGACGATTCAGCTGACAGCTCACCAGAAGCCTCATCCCGAAGCCGGCAAATTGTTGATTTTCTGGTTGGCGCAGGGTGCCTAAGTGGGGCAGGATGGCATCCCGCGGCCGATTGGCAATCGGCCTTCGGCTGTGTCGGCAGTGCGGGCCGGGCGGGTTGCCAACCCGCCGCAGGTTGACCACCTGCCCCACTTAGCTGCTCGAAGTTTCAGGCTCCACGGATAGCGCTGCAGGCGCGTCAGAGATGCTGAGAGCTGATAGCTGACAGCTCACTCCACCTGCCGCAGCACGGTACAGACGCTCGCACAAATGGGGCCGCCGATATTAAACGTGGCGGCCAGTTTGGGATCCGGCACCTGCAGCTCCGCGGGCGCCTTGCCCTGCAACTGCAGCGCCGCCCAGCCGATCATGGCGATGCCGGTGGCTCCAATGGGGTGACCCTTGGCGATCAGCCCGCCGGACGTATTGATGCCGCATTCGCCATCGGGCCGCGCCTTGCCATCCACCCAGTATTGTGCGCCGCGGCCCGGTTCCGCTTTGCCGAGCACCTCCGTGCCGATCGCGCCCATCACGGTGAAACAATCGTGGACTTCGGCCACGTTCACGTCCGCGGGGCTGGCGCCGGCCATGCGGTACGCGGTGTTCATGGCGCGGTATGCGCCCACCGGGTGGAGTACGTCGCGGCCGGATTTGCGGATCGGGTCGGTAGCCTGCCCCCAGCCGGCGATTTCCACGCAGTCGGACTGCGCCACGCCCAGCTTCGCCAGTCCCTCCGCGGTGGCCAGGATCAGCGCGGCGTAGCCATCGGTGATTTGCGAGCAGTCGTAAGTCTTGAGCGGCAGGCCATCCACCACGTAGCGGTTCAAGCCCTCGATCTTAAGCGCCTGGTCGAGCGTGATCTGTACCTTATTCATCTGCGCACAGGAGTTGAATTTGGCGTTGGCGTATTCCTGCACTGCGATGGCCGCAAGATCGGCTTCCGATACGCCGTGGGCAGCCATGTAATCGCGCATCACCTCGGCGAAAATGTGCGGGAACACGAAGACCTTGCCTGCGCGCTCGCCGGGGAACGAGAAGTAGCCCAGAACTTCGCCTATGAGCTTGCCATCCATCTTGCCGGCGTCATCGCGCATCTTTTCGTACCCCACGGCGATGCCCGTTTCGCCCATGCCGAGCTGCAGTTTGTGGATGACGGAAAGCACCGCCTGTCCGCCCGACGCGCAGGCATTCTCCACCGCCTCAATGGGCTTGCCCTCGAGCCCCGGAGTCATGGCCATCACGCCCGCCAGCAATCCCTGGCGATTGAGCGAAAAGTTGCAGGCCGCGCCGATGGAGCCCACGTCCAGCGACGACGCGGGCGCGTCCACCTGACGGCACGCGCCCTGAATAGCGGAGTCGACGATTTCGGGTACGGTCATAGCCATCAGCTTGCCGAATTTCGATTGATGATAGGCAGCGATATAAATTGGCTTCATAAGGT
>CAZARO010001078.1:0-2642 GCA_964487165.1 uncultured Solibacteraceae bacterium
TGACGTGAAAATCGGCGTGTTCGGCCAGCAGTTGCAGCTTCCGGTCGAGCACCTTAAGGCTCTTCTTGGAGACCTCGTCGGGCATCACGTTATCGATGGAGATTTGCAAATGGTCGAGCCCGGCGCGGTTCAGCCGCTGTATGCGTTCCGCCGTCAGCAGATAGCCGTTGGTGATCATACCGGCGATCATGCCGCGCTTGCGGATGTGCGCCACAATCAGGTCCAGGTCGGGATGCAGCAGCGGTTCGCCGCCCGAAATCGTAATGATGGTGGTGCCCAGTTTGGCCAGCCGGTCGAGGCGCTGATACATCGTTTCGATGGCGACGGGCTTCGAAAAGTCGTCGTATTCGTTGCAATACGTGCACGACAGATTGCAGCGCCGCATGGGGATCACGTGCGCCAGAATAGGGTGATCTTTGGATGCCAGCCCTTTGCCGATCATCCGCAACTCGCGCAGCCGGCGGCCGGCGGCCTTCCACAACCTGCGGAGATGTTTGGCGGTATCGGACATAGGTGAAAGTCCTAACATTACAACACAGTCACGGCTGGTTTCCGAGTGGAAGGAAGCGACCGGTAGCGATCCGGGGTCGAACGTGCCGAGGCGGCGGTTCTATGGTATCAATGGCTTAGGCCGGCTGGTCGAATGCCTTACTGTTCCATCGACACGACGCGCGAATCGACGGTAAACTTCTTGAAGCCGCTATAGGTTAGATCCAGTTCTCCGGTGTAGCCTTTTACTAGCAGCACGCGAGCCGATCCGGCCACCAGAATTCGCTTGGGCAGCCAGACTTCATTGTTGACCCGGGTGAGTTCCACGAGCACCTTCGTGCCTTTGGAGACCCGCGCCACGATTCCGCCCCAGGAGATGGTGTCCAGAGTCTCGAACTCGATCTTCACCGCCTGGAAGCCGCGCTTTGTGATCCAGAAGCGGCCTTTTACTTTCGGCAGGAAGAACGCATTCTTCGTCTTGGGCTTGTAGCCCGGCTTGGGTGTGCCATCGATAACGTAAACGTCCTGCTCCTCGATCTTCTCGTCCGCGGCAAGGCGCAGATTGAACGCGTCCGGAATCTCGTGCAAGGGCTCGTGCTGTTTCTCTTCCTTGCGATGCCAGTCGGCGATGCGCGCCTGTTTCTGCTCCTCGGTTTCGTGGCGGCGGATCTCGATGCTTTGGCGCAATTTCTCTTCTTCCTTGCGCTGGTCGGCGGCGCTGAGCGGTTGGCCGTTGTGAGCGATCAACCTCCGGTACGGCGACCCCTCGAGCAAAGTCACATCCCAGGTGTTGCTCTCGCGGACCTTGAATTTGTTGCCATCGCGCGTGCGCAGTTCCTGGTTTTCCAGGTAAGTGTAATTGCGCGCGATTGCAGCGGACGCGCTATCTTCCGCCAGCGCGCGCCGCAGGATCTCAGAGGCGTCCTGGGCAGCCAGCAGCGCGGGCAGACAAAGAATGAGCGGGAGCGTGCGCACTAGCTGATTGGACGCTCCACCCGGCCGAACGGTTGCGCCGCCATCATCCCACCAGTTGCTGCAGGCGCGATCCGGCCCGCACGATGGTCTGGTTGCGCTCCGGTCCGGTAGAGATGCAGCCCACTTCCACACCGGTCCGCTGCTCCAAAAACGCCAGGTACTCGCGGGCTTTCAGCGGCAATTCATCGTATGACGAAATACCGAAGGTGGAAGTTTGCCAGCCGGGCCGGCATTCGTAAACGGGCTGCAACGCCGCGATTTCCGCCACCGTGGGCGGCATATCCAGCACTTCGCCCGAGGCGTTCCGGTAGCCCACGCACACCGGGATGGCGTCAAAGTCGTCGAGCACGTCGAGCTTGGTCACCACGATGCTGTCGAAGCCGTTGATGGCCGCGGTGTAGCGCAGCAGCGGCACATCGAACCAGCCGCAGCGCCGCGGCCGTCCCGTGACCGCGCCGAATTCTTTGCCGCGGGCGCGGATCTGGTCGCCCTTGGCGTCCAGCGCCTCGGTGGGAAACGGTCCGCCGCCCACCCGCGTGATATACGCCTTGGAGACTCCCACCACCCCGGTGATGCGCGTCGGCGCCACGCCCGTGCCGGTACAGGCGCCGCCGGCGCTGGCGTTGGAAGAAGTGACGAAGGGGTACGTGCCATGGTCGATATCGAGCATGGTGCCTTGCGCCCCCTCGAACAAGATGCTCTTGCCATCGCGGATGGCCTGGTTCAGGAACCAGGCGGTATCGCGCACCATCGGGCGAATGCGCTCGGCGAAACATTCGTACTGCGCGCGAATGCCGGGAAGATCGATGGCGCTGTAGATGTCCAACGCTTTGGCGATGACGATCTTTTCCTCCATGACGGAGTCATATTGGGCGCGGAAAAATTCGCGGTCGAGAAGGTCGGCCACGCGGATGCCTCGGCGGGCGATTTTATCCTCGTAGCACGGTCCGATGCCGCGGGACGTGGTGCCGATGGAGACCCGCCCGGGCCGCGCTTCCGACATTTTTTCCATCAGGCGATGGGCCGGAAACAGCACGTGCGCGCGATTGCTGATCAGCAGTTGGCTCCGCACCGGCACGCCGGCGGCTTCCAAGGCGTCGATCTCCGAGAACAGCGCCTCCGGATCGATCACCAGCCCGTTCCCGATCACGACCTGTTTGCCGGGCCGCAGGATTCCG
>CAZARO010001079.1:0-2641 GCA_964487165.1 uncultured Solibacteraceae bacterium
ATCCGGCGCTGACTTGGGATGGTTCTTCCAGCAGTGGCTTTACCGCGCGGGGTCGCCGGTGGTGGAGGGCGGTTGGAATTACGACGCGGCCACCAAGAAGATCGAAGTGGAACTGACGCAGACGCAGGCGGGCGAGGCGTTTCGGCTGCCGCTAGAACTGGCCGTAAAAGGCTCGCAGGTGCGGATGGAGAAAATCGAGATGACCGGCAAGCGGCAGACGTTCGCCATCGCAGCCGCCGAAGAGCCTTCGTCCGTAGCACTCGATCCCAATACCTGGGTGCTGATGGACGCTAAATTCGCGAACCGGTAAGCCCGGCCTACACGGCGCGTTCCGACGCCTCACCGGCATCGCCATACACTTCTTCGCGGATGATTCTCTCGGTGGCCTCGTTCAGGTAGCTGTTCAGGGCCGCGCGCAATTCCTGGTACTCCGGCCACAGCGTGCGGTCGACGAAAGAGCGCGGGGCGCTGACTACTACCGTGGTCACACGCTGGCGTTTGTAGCGGAAAGGCCGCAATCCATAGCGGCGGCACAGTGCCGTGAAGAGGCGCCGCTGCCAGGGGTCCGGGATGCTGAACTGGAATTCCACCGGCGGCTCGGTACGGGCCGCGCCGCCGAGAACAACCTTGATGCGTTCGATGGCCGCCGCCGCGGCATCGCGCTCTCCCGCGGTGGTGGCTCCTTCGAACAGCGCCTGAATCTTGCGCAATCTGGCGCGCAGCTGCTCTTCGGTAGTCATGGTCCCGATTGTACCCCCTTTGCAGCAAAAAGTACTTGATATTCCACGGAACAGGGTTTATGCTGGGAACCATGGCGACCCCACGTCCCGAGCCCGTGCAGTTGCACGAGCATGCCATGGACAACCTGCGGTATATTCGCCGCACGCTGGAACGCGCCGGAGAATTTACGGCGGTGCCCGGAATCGGCGGCATGCTGATGGGTTCCACGGCCTTGGTAGCGGCCTGGATTGCCGGTCCGCGCACCAGCGCTCCTCGCTGGCTGGCGGTATGGCTGGTGGAGGCGGTGGTTGCGCTGCTCATCGGAATCGCCGCCGCGGCGCACAAATCGAAATGCGTGCGCATCCCGCTGCTGTCCGGCCCCGGGCGCAAGTTTGTGGCCGGTTTTGCCCCCGCCATGGTCACAGGCGCTGTCCTCACGCTGGTGTTGTTTCGCCAGGGCCTGCCGGGAGCGCTGCCCGGCGTCTGGCTGCTGCTGTACGGTACCGGAGTGCTTTCCGGAGGCGCGGCGTCGGTGCGCGTAGTGCCCGCGATGGGCGCTCTTTTCATGCTGGCGGGCGCGGTGGCGCTGTTCTTGCCGGCCACTTCCGGAGACCTGCTGCTGGCCGCCGGATTTGGCGGTCTGCATATCGTATTTGGTACCATCATTGCGGTGAAATATGGCGGGTAAGAGCAACGCAGCCAGGCGCGAACGAGACAAGAAGCCGCAACCGGCGCCCGTGGGCGTGCCGGCCGCGCTCAGCGCCCCGCAACTCGACCGTCTGATTCACGAGCGCCTGCGGCTGGGCATCCTGAGCGCGCTTTCCGTCAACGACTCGCTCACTTTCCCCGAAATGAAGAAGCTGCTCGACACCACCGACGGCAACCTCAGCGTCCACGCCCGCAAACTGGAGGAGGCGGCCTACGTATCGTGCACCAAATCGTTCCGGGGCCGCGTGCCGCGCAGCGAATATCGCCTCACTGCGGCGGGGCGGAAGGCGCTGGAACGCTATCTCGATCACATGGAGGCCCTCATTCAGGCCATGCGCGACCGCTGAGGGGTTTTTTTATGGGCTCCTACTTTACATCTAAAAGTACTCTACATGCGGGAATCATCATGGATGGTAACGGCCGCTGGGCCCTGGGCCGCGGAATGCCTCGCGAGGCCGGCCATCGCGCCGGAGTGGAGACCGTCAGCCGCATTGTGGAAGCGGCCCCCGGCGCCGGCATCGGAATCCTTTCGCTCTTCGCCTTCTCCTCCGACAACTGGCAGCGTCCGCGTCCGGAGGTCGCCGCCCTGATGCGGCTGCTGGCGGTGTACCTCGAAAAGGAAGCCGGCCGCTGCCTGCGCAACGGGGTTCGGCTGGAGGTGATCGGGCGCCGCGATCGCTTGAGCGGCTCGCTGCAGAAGGCCATCGCGGAGGCCGAACTGGCCACCGCCGCGGGCACCCGGCTGTGGCTGCGCATCGCCTTCGACTATTCCGGCCGCGATGCCATCTTGGCCGCCGCGCGCCGCGTGGGGATTCTTTCCCGCGAGTCTTTGGGCCGCGCTTTAGGGCCGCCCGTCGACCTGCTGATTCGCACCGGCGGCGAGCGGCGCCTGAGCGATTTCCTGCTCTGGGAATGCGCTTACGCGGAGCTGGTTTTCTCAGCGCGTATGTGGCCCGATTTCGGGGCCGCCGACCTGGCAGCGGCGGTGCGCGAATTCCGCGGCCGCGATCGCCGCTTCGGCGCGGTCCCCCCGCCGATCGAGCACCGTCAGGAAGCGTGGCTGGACTGAAGGGAGCTTTCAGCTCTCCAGGGAATGTGGGGCAGAATGGCATTCTGCGGCCGATAGGTAACCCGCCTCTTCGGCTGCATACACGCATGGGAAGGCCGATTGCCAATCGGCCGCAGGATGCCATCCCAATGTCACTTACATTGG
>CAZARO010001080.1:0-2640 GCA_964487165.1 uncultured Solibacteraceae bacterium
AGGAGATCTTCTCGCTGCTGCAACAGGCCGCTCCCAGCAAGGCGTGCGTGCTGATTACCGGCGAGAGCGGCACCGGCAAGGAACTGGTGGCGCGCACGGTACATGCCTTGAGCCCGCGGCGGCAGGGTCCGTTCATCGCCATCAATTGCGCCGCGCTGCCGGAAACGCTCATCGAAAGCGAATTGTTCGGGCACGAAAAGGGATCGTTCACGGGGGCGTCCGAGCGGCGGCCGGGATGCTTCGAAGTAGCGCAGCGCGGCACCCTGCTGCTGGATGAAATCGGCGAGATGCCGATGCAGACGCAGGCGAAATTGTTGCGCATCCTGGAGGATTCGCGTGTGCGCCGGCTGGGGGGAAAGAACGAATTCGAAGTGGACGTGCGCGTGGTGGCGGCCACCAACAAAGTGCCGGAGGAAGCGGTTCGCGGCGGGAATCTGCGCGAGGACCTGTACTACCGGCTGAACGTTTTCCATGTCCACATGCCGCCGCTGCGCGAACGGAAGGCCGATATCCCGACGCTGGCGGAAGCCCTGCTGGCCGACCTGAATCGCAAACACGAGTGCCGCGTGGCGGAGATTTCCATGCCGGTGCTGGAGGCCTTCGAACGGCACAGCTGGCCGGGCAACGTGCGCGAACTGCGCAACGTGATGGAGCGGGCGGTGATTCTGGCGGGCGAAGGGGCCATCGAACGGAAACATTTGCCGGCGTTCCTGTTGAACGGGGCGGGGGCGGTGGCGGTAGCGGGCAGCGGTTCCACGGCCGCGCCGGCGGTTCCCGACGATGTCGAGTCGGTGCGGTTCGCCGTGGGGACTACCGTGGAGGAGGCCGAAAAGGGGCTGATTCTGCGCACCCTGGAGCATACAAAGAACAATAAGACGCGGGCCGCGGAGATCCTGGGGATCAGCCTGAAGACGCTGCACAATAAGCTGAAGGAGTACGGGGCGGCGAAGGAAGAGGAGGCGGGGGCGTAGGGGGAGTGGCTGTTAGCGGTTGGCTATTGGCTGGCGCCTCGGGGGCTGATAGCCAACAGCTAGACAGAGCGTCATAAATATTTGCGCATCCGCTCCCTGACGGTCACGGCTCTGTAAGGGGCCGCATACTGAGCGAGGGGCCGCATACTGAGCCGCGCGCGCAAGCAAGCGGTTTGATCGCGCAGCGCTCAACGACATCGTGTTTAAGAGCCAAGAGCGGGTGTCTCACACAATAAGCTGAAGGAGCACGGGGCGGCGAAGGAAGAAGAGGCGTAGGGGTTGGCTATTGGCTGGCACCTTGGGGGCTGAATCTCCGGCGGCCATACGTGGCGCCGGAAAGCTAACAGCCAAAAGCCAACAGCGTTTTTCTCACCGTCCCGTGTGCAGGTTGTTGTGGATGGCGTAGAGCGCCAGTTCCAGGCGGTCGGAGACGCCCAGCTTATCGAAGATGTTGTGCAGGTGGTTCTTCACCGTCTGCTCGCTGATGAACATCTTCTCCGCCATTTCCTTGTTCTTGAATCCCTGCGCAACCAGTGCCACGATCTCCCGCTCGCGCTGGCTGAGCGGAGAGCGCTCGCGTTCGCGCGTGGCCGCCTGCGGAGCGGTAGGCTGGGGGGCATCGTCAGCCGCCACGAATTGCCGGATTACCGCCGCCGTGGTGTGCGAGTCCAGCCAGATTTCGCCGGCGTGCACCTTGCGGATGCTCTTAATGAGCAGCTCGGTGGCGGTCTGCTTGAGCACGATGCCGGAAGTGCCGAGCTTCATGGCCTGGACGAACTCGTTCTTATCGTCAGACGCTGTCAACACAATGACCCGCGTCTTATTCTTCACGGCCTGTAAGCGCTGGAGGGTGGCCAAACCATCCAGCCCGGGCATTTTGAGATCCAGCAGGAGGATGTCCGGGGTATACTGCTGCAGCACATCGAGCACTTGCCGGCCGTCCTGGGCCTGTGCGACTACTTCGAAGTCTTCTTCCAGGGCCAGCAACTTACAGAGACCGTCCCGAAAGATGGGGTGGTCGTCAGCTACCACGATGCGAATCTTCGACCCCGTTGGCGACCCTACACCATGCGGGGCCCCGCCGGTGGCGGTATTGTTTTCAGACATACGTTTCCGCTAGCGATTATTGTAGAGTTCTAATAGTACCAAGTCAAATCTCTGCCGTAATTTCTTCAGGGAAAAACCTGCTAACTTGGGTTATTTGTATCCGCCTCGCGGCCCTCGCGCCTGTCCCTATTCGCGCCCAGCGATTTGGGTTGATCCGCACGTTTGGACGCGGGCTTTGCTAAGGTGAAATAATTATGAGCGAAGAACTGGCCGAGGTCGATTTTCAACGGTTCTGGCGGCGGCTGCAACAACTTGGGCTCAACGCTTACGAATCGCGGTCTTATCTCGTCCTTTTGGGCCATCACAAGTTTAAAGCCCTGGAGCTGGCGGCGCGCGCGCACGTGCCGCGGCAGAAAATCTACGAGGTGCTGGACAGCCTGGTAGAGAAGGGCTTCGCGCAGGTGGTGCAGGAGAAAACCAAGCTGTTCTCGGCGGTGGAACCGAGCCTGGCGATCCCGGGGTACCTGGGACGAAAGCGGCAGATTCTGGAACAGGAACTGACCGACAATGGACGTGCCGGGGGATCGCTGATCGAAGACCTGAATTCGCTGTATTCGGAAGG
>CAZARO010001081.1:0-2636 GCA_964487165.1 uncultured Solibacteraceae bacterium
TGGCGGTACCCGAACCGGACGAAGGGGAAGGGCTGTTGTTAGTGGCTATCGTATTGTTTTCGAACGTCCAGGCGGCGATGACCCCGCTTTGAGCGAATGTAACTGGCAGAGACGCAGCAATCAAGGCTGCAATGGTTACGAGTTTTTTCATATGAGAATCCTCCCCTTTTAACGAGGGTAAAGGGAGACGAATTGTCACGATATCACGCTCGGCGGGACGCTTCTACTAAAATTCGGTTACAATTCCGTGTAATTTGACCCTGGCAAAATGAGGTAACTCATCCGGCGGCACCAGCGGCCCTATAACCCCTCGAAGTGAAACTCTATCGGGCCAAGGAACCGCCGGTTGTCAATTCCCGAATCAGGACGGGCTCCGCGCATCACATCATCGCGAACGAATCGCCTTCAATTGAGCGTCTCCCGATTTCCGTGTCGATCACGGTAGCAGTGCCGGAGCGATTGTAAGTTGCCAGCGGCGAGCCCGGCCAGCTCCGCTGCATAAAGTAGAAGCCCAGCAAGCCTGGTTTCTTGGGCGTAGCGCGTGCTTCCCATGCCGTTCCGTTCACCGCCAGAGTGTAGGAGTAATTGGGATCGGTTCGCGGGTCGAATTTAAGGTGCTCGGGATGGCTGGCGTCGGAAGTCATCATCTGATCCATGGAGCAGGCGCGTTTGGCGCTGCCACTCATGCAGTCGCTTTCGATCTGACCAATCGCGGTCAGGAACAGGATGGCGATCTGCTCTTCCCGCTTCAGCGGAATCATTTTTCCGTCGTTCTCTCCCACCTCGACTTTGGCTGTCGTTGGAAATGCTCCGCTGCCCGCTGCGGTAGAACGAGTCACGCCTGCCGGCTTCGCCGCGGCGTAAATCGAGGCCACTTCAGCTGCCGTCAGCGCGCGGTCCCACAGCGCCGCTTCTTGCATTCCGCCCTGAAACCATCGTCCACCGAAAACCGTACTGGCGCCGATCGAGAAAATTCCGCTCTTCCCCGTTCTGCCCCCGCCTTTATCGTTCGCGACCGGCTTGCCGTCCCAATAGATCACCCGCGTCTGCGAAGCGTTATCCATCGTGGCCACAATCATGTGCCACTGATTCACCAGCGTGGCTACAGCAGGCGTGTAAGTCAGATGGCCTCCGGCAGCAGTGTAGAATCGCAGCGCGTTGTCGTTTTCGAACTGCAGATCCAGATCGTTGCCGTTCTGCGATTCCCCGGCCACATAAAAGAATCGCCGGGCCTGCGAAGGTAACGTCGCCAGGTTGACCCACACCATGATACTGGCCGTCGCGCCCACACCGCCGGACTGTGTAGTCACGATGTAACCGTCCCGCCCGTTGAGGTCCACGTAAGAGCTGTTGGGGCCAACCGGCGCCCCCGGCGAAGAAGTCGTGACGCCGCCCACCGATTTAAACGTGGTGGGGCCAATTTCGCTGTGTCCTTGGTTCGATGCCAGCCGGTAATACGCCACCGGACGCGTGGCCAGAACCGTGGCGGGGAAATCTGTGTCGGCGGCATACAGACCGAATCCAGTCAGGCCCGCGGCGGCAATCGCCAACCGGCTCCATCTGCGACTCATGAAGAACTTAAGCATAGTAGAGAGTTAAGTTTATACGATCATTCACGGCCAAGTCACGCATGACGGCGCGTCTGAAATTGCTTGACATCAAACCAATCTGCATATAGTCTATCAACATAATCGATTATGCTGAAAGCGCTACGCTCCCCGGAACAGGCCTACAACATCCGGGTCGCATCCCGGTTTATGGCCCTGCTGTGTATGCTTTGCGCCGGAATTCTGGTGGAAAGCATCGACGCGCAGTATCGCGCCGCGGTGAAGGCCGATGGAGGCTGGCTGACCATCCGACTGCCCGAGTGACGCAGCGGAGTTACGGGACACATCATGATAGGCGATCCAACGGTCTTAATCGTACCCGGGTGGATGGGTTCGGGCCCCAAACATTGGCAGACGTATTGGGAACAGAAGCATCTCGACTATCGGCGTCTGGCGCTGGCCGACTGGCGCAATGTGCACCGCGAGGATTGGGTTCGGGCGTTGGACGCTTCGCTACGCTCCTTGAGCGGAGATGTCGTCCTGGTAGCTCATAGCTTGGGCTGCCTTGCTGTGGCGTGGTGGGCGGCCGCCGATTCGCCCGGCGTTCGACGGATCCAGGCAGCCATGCTGGTAGCGCCTCCCGATCTGGCCTCGGCTCCCGGCTGCCTGCCGGCGCTCTCCAGTTTTACGCCTGTTCCCCCGCGCAAACTGCCGTTTCCTTCGCTGCTGGTGGCGAGTGAGACCGACCCGTATGCCACCATTCAGGCTACTGCCGCGATGGCGGAAGGCTGGGGTAGCACGCTCGTCAACGCCGGCCGCGCGGGACACATCAACGCCGACTCCGGCCATGGCGATTGGCCTGAAGGCGAACGCTACCTCACGAGTTTCCTCGACGCGGTTCACGTCACAGGCTATTGGCGGACAGGAAATGAGCGCGGCACCCAGCGCTGCCGCCACGCCTTCAGCTCCAGGTATTTGGTCTAGCGGTTACCGCGGTAACACAAATTGGCCACAGATGAACGCAGATGAACACCGATAATGGGGTGAACCCCTTCGGTGAGACACGGGGACAAAGACGCAGTTACCGTT
>CAZARO010001082.1:0-2636 GCA_964487165.1 uncultured Solibacteraceae bacterium
GTGGATCAGCGCACGGCATTCATCTTCCTCGCCATCCTGGTGGCGGAAGCGCACCTGCTGGCCATGCGGTATGACGCGCGCTCCATCGCGGTGCTGGCGCTCACCGGCGGATTCCTGGTTCCCTTGCTGCTGTCGACCGGCCGCGATCAATATGGCGTGCTATTCACCTACATCGGAATTCTCGATCTCGGCATGCTGGGAGTGGTGATCGCGCGATCCTGGCTGTGGATCGGCTCGCTGGCTTACGTGGGTACGCAGTTACTCTTTTGGGGCTGGTACAGCGAGCACTATCACCCCGAAAAACGTTTCGCGGCGCTGCTGTTTCAGGCGGCCATCTTCCTGATCTTCGCCGGCGCCGATCTCGCCCCCAACCTGCGCCGCCGCAATACCGGGTGGGAGGAATTGCTCCGGCTGGTAGTGAATCCCTTCGTGTTTTTCGCCATCTGCTACGCGCTGCTCAGCGACGACTACCACGACTGGATGGCCGCCCTGGCACTCCTGCTGGCGTTGGCCTATGCCGCCCGGGCGCGCGCGCAACTGAGCCTGCGCCCATCGGACCGTCCGGCGCTGCTGGTAACGGTCGGGACGGCCCTGACGTTCGTCACGCTGGCGATCCCAATACAGCTCGATGCGAACTGGATCACCATCGCCTGGGGCGTGGAGGCGCTGCTCCTGCTGTGGGCTGCGTTTGAGACGGCGGCCGCGCTGCTATTCGCATTCTCGGTTGTGGTCTTTGCGTCGGCGGCCGGGCGATTCCTCTTCATCGATACGCCATGGGGATACAGGCCGGTCTTCACCCCGGTTTTCAACCAATACTTCCTGGGAATGCTGGCGCTCACGGCGTGCCTGGCCGGTGCCGCGTATCTCTGCCGCCGGTCAAATAACGGTATCAAGATCGGACTGGCGGCGTTCGCAATCTTCTGGCTCGGGTCGAGCTTCGAAGCGCACAGCTACTTCTCCGCGCGCGCCGCCGCTGCCGCGCTGGCGAACGCCGGCGACATGGAAACCGCCCGGCGCCTGGCCTGGTCCGGACAACTGGCGCTATCGTTGTTATGGTCGGTGTATGCTGGCGCGCTTACCGCCGCGGGCTTTCGCTTCCAGGTGCGCGCCCTGCGAATCGCCGGGCTGATTCTCTTCGGGATCACGCTTCTTAAAGCGATGATCATCGACATTTCGGAATTGCGGGAGTTCTACCGCATCGTGGCCCTCCTTATTCTGGGGCTGATCCTGCTGGGCGTGGCATGGAAATACCAGCGAAGTCTTCGCCGGGAGCAAACGTCATGAAGCCGATTGTGCGAGCCGCATGCCTGTGCGGCATGGTATGGGGAACTTCGTGGGCGCAGTCGCCCGCTATGCCGGAATCATTGAGCGCGTGGCCCTACTATAAGGAGGTCGCGAGCCATAACGGGCTGGGCGATTTCGTGCTCGACCGCGAGATCCTGGACAAGGTACGCACCGACCATGCCGATCTGCGCCTCTACGATGCCACCGGACGGGAGATCCCTTACGCGCTGCGCATTCGCCGCGACGTGGATACCCACAGTCTCTTCGCCGGCAAGGAATTCAACCGCGCCGTGGAGGGCACCGCCGCCGTGGTCTCCTGCGACCTGGGCTCGCAGCCGCAGGAACATAACGAAGCGGTGATCGCGACCGCCGGGGACAATTTCCGCCGGCTCGCCCAGGTAGAGGGCAGCCCCGATGGGGCGCAGTGGTTTACGCTGGCGTCGCAGGCAATTCTGTTCCGCTTCACTTCCGGCGGCCGCACCGTGGAACAGAACTCCGTGAGCTACCCGGTGAGCCGCTACCGCTATGTCCGGGTGCGCGTGGAGCACGATCCGCAAGTGGACCACGCCGCGCCGGAAATTACCACCCTGGCTGTGGAGCGAGCGATTCGTGCCAAGGGCGAGACGGTCTCGTTCGACGCCAGCCTGGAGGCTCGCGAGGCCGATCCGTTCCACGGGCGCCCGGCTTCCCTTTGGCGGCTCGACCTGGGAGGCCGCGTTCCCGTGCAGAGCCTGGTGTTGAATGTCGGGCAATCGACTTTCTCGCGGCCCTTTCAACTGGATATCGTGGACGACCCGGCGTCTCCCGTGCTGCTGGCGTCGGGCGACCTGGTTCGCCGCGAAGAGAATTCGTCCGCGCCGGTGCAGATCGATTTCAGCGAAAGGTTCGCCCGCCGTCTGAAACTGACGGTGACCGACGACCGCAATCCGCCGCTGGCGCTGGAGAGCGTGACTGTGCTCAGCGCCGCCCGGCAGGTGATTTTCGCGGCGCCCAATGGCGCGGTGCGTCTCTATTACGGCAATCCCAACGGGATCGCGCCGCACTACGATGCCCGCATTAGCGGCGATGCCGGCGCCGTCCCGAATCGTCTGACGCTGGGACCGGAGCGTGCCAATCCGACCTATCGTCCGGTGCCGAAGCCGCTCTCCGAGCGCTCGCCGTGGCTGGTGTATGTGGTGCTCATCGGCGCTTGTGCGGCGCTGGCGGCGATCCTGGTGAATCTGGCGAAGACCTCGGCGAGAATCGCCGCATAGGACTGGGAAGCTATCAGCTGAGGGGGTTGCAGTATTCGGCTGACCGACCGCTCCCTCGCGGTCGCGGCTCGGTAGGCTCTGGCAAACACAGAGGCGCCA
>CAZARO010001083.1:0-2633 GCA_964487165.1 uncultured Solibacteraceae bacterium
TGCTGGTGGTGGCGGCCGACGATAAGCTTACCCGCGTGGTCGCCGACATCCTTCCCGACAATCGCGGAGTGATGCGCATTTTGGAGAAGCTGGGATTCTCGCTGAAGCATTCGCTGGACGACGACGTGGTACACGCGGAATTCAAGCTGTAGGGAGCTTCAGCTATCAGCTCTCCAGAAACTCCGATTGCGAAAGTGGGGCATGATGGCATCCTGCGGCGGGTTGGTAACCCGCCCGGTACGCAGCGGAAGGCCGATTGCCAATCGGCCGCAGGATGCCATCCTGCCCCACTTTGCTTCGGCCCTACTGGTAGCGCGCTAGACTCGACCAATGAGCGCTTTTTCCCGGACGGCGCTGGCCATGGCCGTCCTATTGGTCTTTGCCGGCGCGATTCTCGCCAAGGACCTGCACTTCGCCGTTTTAATCTCGGCCAACGCCGAATGGCGGGTCGTGAAATCGCTATTTCCAAAAGCAACGATCGGCACCTCTCCTTACGGCGAATACTTCTTTGCCGAAGTGGGGCGCGAACGCGTGCTCTTCTTCCACGGAGGATGGGGCAAGGTGTCGGCTGCCGGATCCACGCAGTATGTGATCGATCGATTCCATCCCGCACGGCTGGTTAACCTCGGAACCTGCGGCGGCGTAGAAGGCCGCATCGAACGCTTCGACATTGTGGCGATCGAGAAGGTCGTGATTTACGACATCGCGGAGGCCATGGGCGATTCGAAGGAGGCCATTGCGGAGTACTCGACTACGCTGCCGTTGCCGGCGCAATTTCCGGTTGAGGTCAACAAAGCTACCATGTACTCCGCGGATCGGGATTTGACGCCTGCCGGCCTGCGCGAACTCGACCCTCGGTACCAGCCCGTGGTGGTCGACTGGGAGTCGGGGGCGATCGCGTGGGTTGCGCACCGGAGTGGAACGCCGTTGCTGATTCTTCGCGGTGTCACCGACCTTGTGAGTCCCGAAAAGGCCGAAGCGCAAGGCAATCTGCAGCTCTTCCAGGACAACACCGCTCGGGTGATGCAGAATCTGGTGAGCGATCTTCCCAAGTGGCTCTCCGCGTGGCGCTGACGGGCCTCAGAGTAAGTCGATAAACTCCACCTCCCACGGTGATCGCCGCAGATCGACGCGCGCCACTGTCACCGGCAAGCGGAATCGCCGCGGCCCGGCGCTTCCCGGGTTGACGTAGAGTACGCCCGCACGTTCCTCGCGGTACGCCTTGTGCGAGTGCCCGCTGACGACCATCCCAATCCCTTCGGCCGCGGGGTCGATATCCAGTTGCTGAATGTCGTGCAGGATGTAGATCCGCGTGAATGGCGCCTCCACCACGGCCGTCAGAGGCAGACGCTCGGCCCACTCGCCCTTATCCACGTTGCCTCTTACTGCGGTCACCGGCGCGATCACCCGCAATTTTTCGAGAATCTCGGGCTTGCCGACATCGCCCGCGTGGATGATCGATTCGCACTCCGCGAGGGCCGCGATAGCCTCCGGGCGCAGCAGTCCATGGGTGTCGGAGATCAGCCCGATGAGCGAGGCGCCGCGCATGGTTCGAGTGCTTAACGGTATTGAGGAATTGGCGTTGTTCGGCTGCAAATCCGCTCCCTTCGGTGGCGGCCCGTTAGGGTTGCTGAGCCGCGACCGCGAGGGAGCGGTTCCCGTGACTCGTGCTCCCCCAAAACTGTCAATCGCCGCGCATGGTTCGATCTTACCCGATGACATTTGTTACCGTGTTCATTTGCCCGCTCCACGGGCGGGCTGGAGGCCGCAATCGTGAACTCGCATTTTCATAGCAGGAAGCTGGCTCTGTTCGCCGCAGCCGCGGGGGTATGCGCCGTGCTGGCACTGGCGCCCGTCCAGGCGCAGAGAGGCGCACCGCCGGCTCCGCAGGGTCCTTGGATGAATAAAGACCTGACTCCGGACCAGCGGGCCGATCTGGTCCTGGAGCAGATGACGCTGGACGAGAAGATTACCCTGGTGCACGGGACCGGCGGCTTTACCGCGTCCGGCCCGCGCTCCAACGGTGGCGCCGGCGTCATCGAAGGGATTCCGCATCTGGGCCTTCCCGACCTCCAACTCGCCGATTCCGCCGTGGGCGTGCGCGCCGCCGCGGAGCGCGGCCGCTATGCCACCCTGCTGCCCTCGTCCATCGGAGAAGCGGCCACATGGAATCCCCAACTGGGCTGGGCCTATGGCGACACGATCGGGCGCGAACTGCGCGATCAGCAGTACAACGTCTCCCTGGGCGGCGGCGTGGACATTACCCGCGAGCCGCGCAACGGGCGCAATTTCGAGTATCTGGGCGAGGATCCGGTGCTCGCCGGCAAAATGCTGGCGCAATTTGTGAAGGGGCTGCAAAGCAACCATGTCATCGGCGACGTGAAGCATTACGCCTTCAACGACCAGGAGACGGGCCGCAACATCGGCAACGTCCTGATCGGCAAGCGCGCCGCCCGCGAGACCGACCTGCTGGCCTTCGAAATCGCCGTCGAAGAGGGCCAGCCCGGCATGGTGATGTGCTCCTATAACAAGATGAATGGCGACTGGGCGTGCGAGAACAGCTACCTGCTCACCGACGTGCTCAAGAAAGCCTGGGGTTTCCAGGGCTTCGTACTGTCCGATTGGGGCGGGAC
>CAZARO010001084.1:0-2628 GCA_964487165.1 uncultured Solibacteraceae bacterium
ATCGAAACGCAGCGCCGGCCGCATGGAGAAGAGGTGCGCGCTCTCGCTCACCACCTGCTCGGTCATCTCCTGCAGCGGCGTGACATCGTCCAGAATAAAGATGCTGCGCCCGTGCGTGCCCAGAATCAAATCGTTATCGCGCGGATGAATGGTGATGTCGCGCACCGCTACCGGCGGCAAATTCCCCAGGTGCATCCGCACCCACTTCCCGCCGCCATCGAACGATACGTGCAGCCCCAGTTCGCCGCCCGCGTAGAGCACGCGCGGATTCCTGGGGTCTTCCTTCACCACCCAGAGGTAGTTGTCCTTGGGCAGATCGCCGGTGATGTTGGTGAACGTCTTGCCGAAATCGGTGGTCTTGAAGATGTAGGGGTGGAAATCGTCGAACCAGTGGTGTTCGAACGCTACGTAGGCCGTGCCGGCGGCGGTGCGGCTCGGTTCCACCCAGGCGATCTCGGCGAACTTCGGCACGCCCGGCGCGTTGCCGGTCAGATTGGTCCACGTCTTGCCGCCGTCGCGCGTCACCTGCAGGTTGCCGTCGTCGGTCCCGGCCCAAATCACGCCCGCCTGCGCGGGGCTCTCGGCGATGCGGATTACGGTGCAGTGATATTCCGCCGTGGTGTTCTCCGTCCACACCGTGCCCACGCTCTTCTGCTTTTCGGGATCGTTGGTCGTCAGGTCGGGACTAATCGCGGTCCACGTCTTCCCGAAATCGGTCGACTTGAAAACCACGTTGCTGCCGAAATACACCGTGTTGCGATCGTGCGGCGAGAGCACGATGGGCGCGTTCCAGTTGAAGCGATACTTCATCTCACTCACTGGGCCGCCGTCGTTGCGGTGCGGTTGCGGGCTCACGTCCTGCTGCTCGCGCGTGCGCAGATCGGTGCGCACGATGCCGCCGCCCTGGCTTTCCGAGAGGTACAGCCACGGCTGATCCAGGTTGACCACCACGTGGAAACCGTCGCCGCCGCTCACGTTGGTCCAGTCGCTATTGAGAATCGAGCCCTGATTGTTGCGGCTCGGGCCGGTCCAGCTTCCGTTGTCCTGCAGGCCGCCCGACAGGTAATAGAACGGCGCGCGATTATCGGCGAACACCTGGTAAAACTGCCCGATGGGAAGATTGCCCACCCACTCCCACGTCTCCGAGCGGTCATAGCTCACCGCGATTCCGCCGTCACACCCCAGCCATACACGACTGGGATTCTTCGGGTCGACCCAGACGGTGTGATAATCGCCGTGAATCGTGGGCGAAGCCGGACGAACGGTGCGCCCGCCGTCGATCGACATGGAAAGCCGCATGCCGATGGTGTAGATGCGATTCTCGTCCGTGGGGTCGATGGTCAAATGGCTGTAGTACAGCCCGCGCCCCACCACCACCGGGTTCTTGGTCATCATGTGGAA
The DNA here is from genome assembly GCA_964487165.1 of uncultured Solibacteraceae bacterium. GTDB lineage: Bacteria > Acidobacteriota > Terriglobia > Bryobacterales > Bryobacteraceae > PALSA-129. The sequence continues at coordinate 1,402 of CAZARO010001084.1, forward strand.
GTGGTCGCCGCGGTCATCGCTGCGGTAGAGCGTGCCCTCGTTCGATTCGCCGATGACGTACACCACGTTGGAATTCGACGGCGCCACGCGCACGCCGATCCGTCCCCATCCCTTCGGCAGGCCGGTCTGCAACTGCTTCCACGTGCGCCCGCCGTCGAGCGAACGGAAGACGCCGGTCTGCTCGCTGCCGGAGACGAACATCCACGGCCGCCGCAGGAACTTCCACATAGTGGCGTAGAGCACGTTGGGATTCTGGACGTCGATATCCATGTCCGCGCAGCCATGTTCCGCGTCGATGTAGAGGGTCTTCTTCCACGTCTCGCCGGCGTCGGTAGTCATGAAAACGCCACGCTCTTCGTTCGGCCCGGTGTTATGCCCCAGCGCGCACACATACGCGATGTTGGTATTGAGCGGATTGATTGCCACGCGCGAAATATGGTGAGTGTCGCGCAACCCGAGATTGCGCCAGGTCTTTCCGCCGTCGAGCGTTTTGTAGACGCCGTCGCCGAAGCTGACGCTATTGCGCGCGTTGGCCTCGCCCGCGCCCAGCCACACCACGTCGGGATTCTGTGGGTCCACGGCGATGTTGCCGATCGAGATAGTGGCCTCGTGATCGAAAATCGGCGTCCACGTAGTGCCGGCATTGGTCGTCTTGAAGAGGCCGCCGGAAGCCGTCGCCACGTACACCAGTTCCGGCCGGCCGGGGACGCCCTCCACGTCGGTGATGCGCCCGCCCATGGAAGCGGGCCCGATGCTGCGGTACTCCAGGCGTTCGAACAGCGCGGAATTGAGGTCGGCGCCCGCGAGCGCCAGGGAAAACACGGCAGTCGCCGCCAGGACTCGATAGAGCATGCGTCAGAATCTCCTATCGGGGGTAGTAGCGTCCCCGTTCAGAGCATTCTACACCACTCGCCAAGATGGTTGTTCTCAGACTTGGGCGATTTCGCCTAGGGAAGATGGGACGGATTATCTCTGATCCGCTATGCTCAAAATGGACAACGGAATGTATCCACCTTTAGCCGCCAATGAAGGGGAAATCGATGAACCGATAGCAGGGGTCGTACGCGAGTTGGCTCCCGATGTCGTTCGCATTCGTTCTGACATTGGACAGGTTCTATGTCGGAAAGTAGGACACGTGCCAATTCAGAGCCTTGTGCGGGGCCGAGCGCTAGCCGTATTTCAGGTCGGTGCTCTGTCCCACCTCGATAATGTAACCGTCGGGATCGC
>CAZARO010001085.1:0-2627 GCA_964487165.1 uncultured Solibacteraceae bacterium
CGCGTCCTGCGCTTCAATTTCTGGCAGGCCGGCGACTATGTACGCGACTTCCTGATCATTTCCACGCCCGCCCAGGCCGCCATTCTCCGCACGCAACTCGGCGACCTGAAGGCCGAGGATGACCGCGCGCTCCAATCCCTCGACCAGGATGCCGGCCGCGGCGCCGCCATTCCCAAACTGCGGCGCAGCCTGGGTGATTTCTGGAGCGTCGCCAGCGCCGTCCCCGAGTCCATGGTGAATGTCTCCGACCAGGCGAAGTTTCAATTCCTGCAGCGCGAGATCGTACCGCGCCGCGGCCAGTTGTACAACGCCATGCTCGATCTCGCCGCCGCCGATCAGCAGAAGCTGGAGGAAGGCGAGCGCGATTTCGCCGACGCCCGCCGCCGCGGCGGCCTGCGTTTGACCGTGATGCTCGCCCTGGGCATCCTCCTCAGCATCTTCGTCGCCCGCGCCAGCCTCCGCCACGCCGAAAGCCTGGAGTCGCGCGCCGAGCGCCACTACCGCGAGCTGCAGCAACTTTCCGCGCGCCTCCTGGATATCGAAGAGGAAGGCCGCCGCAAGCTCTCGCGCGAGCTGCATGATGAAATCGGCCAGTCCCTCGCTCTTCTGCAAATCGAAATCTCCCACGCCCTCGCCGCCACTCAGCCGCCCGGCGCCCGCCGTCCCCTGGAACGCGCCCGCGAACTCGCCGAGCAGACCGTGCAGACCATCCGCAACATCTCCCTGCTGCTGCGCCCCGCGCTCCTCGACGATCTCGGTCTCGTCCCCGCGCTGCAGTTTCAATTGGAGGATTTCCTGCGCCGCAATCCCATCGCCTGCGACTTCGTTGAAGAGGGCGTGGCCGACCGGCTCCCCGACCCCGCCCGCACCTGCGCTTACCGCGTGGTGCAGGAAGCCCTACACAACTGTGAAAAACATTCCGCCGCCACCAAGGTCCGGGTCCTCGTGCGCCAGTTCCCCGACGCGCTCCTCGCCGAAGTGGAGGACAACGGCCGCGGCTTCTCCTGCGATCCGCAAGGCATGCCATCCCGCCATACCGGCCTCGGACTCCTCGGTATTCGCGAGCGCGCCGCCATCGCCGGCGGCACCCTGGTCATCGACTCCGCGCCCGGCCGCGGCACCCGCGTCACCCTCCGCATCCCGCTCACCGAGGTACCCGCCTGATGTCCACCCGCATCCTGCTTGCCGACGATCACACCCTCATGCGCCAGGGCCTGCGCCACATCCTCGAAGGGCGCGCCGATTTCGAAATCGTGGCCGAAGCCAGCTCCGGTATCGAAGCCGTGGAGGCCGCCCGCGCCCACCACCCCGATGTCGCCATTGTCGACGTCGCCATGAAGGAGCTCAACGGCATCGAGGCCACTGCGCAGATCCTCAAGCATTCGCCGCACACCGCCGTGGTGATTCTCAGCATGTACAGCGACGAGCGCTACGTCCTGCGCTCGGTGAAAGCCGGCGCCCGCGGTTACGTGCTCAAGAATTCCGCCGGCGACGAACTGGTGCAGGCCATCCTGACGGTGCAGAAGGGCACGGCGTTCTTCAGCCCCGCCGTGGCCCGTATTTTTCAGAACGGATTCGCGCGCCTCAAAGACGCTCGCGAGACCAGCGATCGCTACGATCTCCTCACCGACCGCGAGCGCCAGATCTACCAGTTACTCGCCGAAGGCAATAGTAATAAGGAGATCGCCAATCGACTTAGTCTGAGTCTGCACACCGTGGAGACGCACCGCTGGCGGCTGATGGAGAAGATGGATCTGCATAGTACGGCGGAGTTGGTTTTAAGTGCGGTGCGAAGGGGGATGGTGACGTAGAAGAAGGATACTGAAGAATACTGAAGTCAAGAAGAGAGAATGGCGCAGCTGTAAGCGTGCAAGAGGCGGCTAACATCGTCCAGCGACTGTGCGATTTCTCTGGTCTCGCCGTACCCAAGGTCCTGAGCGAGTATTAGGTAGTACCGGCATTCCTCGATGGATGCCTCGGCGACATTCATGAAACGGGCCTTATCGGCTTTTCCCCGTCGACGAAAGCCCTCCGCAATGTTGGCGGGAATTGAGACCGCGGCCCGCCGCATCTGGGAAGACAAGCCGTATGTCTCGTGCTTTGGAAATCCTGCTGCCAGCCGGTAAGCCGCCAGAACAAACCGATGCGCCTGTTGCCAGACTCGCAAATCCTGAAATGTGCGCGCGGCCGCGGGATTCCCCATTCTGACTTCAGTATCCTTCTAACTTCAGTACCATTCTTACTGATTCAAAAACGCCACCAGGTCATCCATATCCCGCGCTGTCATTCTCGGCCACGCGATTTTCTTCGCGTTCATTACGTCCAGCATGCGTGGACCGTGCTCCCAGAGCGCGGCCACCATGGTGATGTCGGATTGCCCTTTGGCCAGCTTGGGGGCGCCGCTTGCCGGGTCGTTGTGGCAGGTGGCGCAGCTCTTCTCGGCGAAGACCTTCTTGCCGCGTTCCGCACTGCCCGTGCCGGTGAAATACTGCCGCGCCCAGATGTAGCCGATGATCTGCCGCATCTCCTCCGGCGACAAGGTTGCCGGAGGCTGCTTCATCTCCGGCTCGTGATGCCACATGGCCGCGGCGATATCCGTCAGGGTCTGGTTCTTCAGGAGTTTTTCC
>CAZARO010001086.1:0-2617 GCA_964487165.1 uncultured Solibacteraceae bacterium
GCGAATCATCGGTCCGGTGACCAGCGAGATGGCGAGGCAGATGGCGTCCTCCAGTTCCTCGATCACCCGCCGCTGAAAATTCGGCGTGATGGTGGAATCGACGATGGTCACCTGATATCCCGCGCGCAGCAGCGGTGTGGAGACCGCGAGGATACCGAGTGGAGCCGTGGCTTCCTGGCTGGAAAATGCGGGGAAAAAGAAGACTACTTTTTTCTTCACCCTACGGATGGGGCCCATGAATCTAGGATCGATCAGAGCCCCGGACCAAGTTGTCGGCATATTGTAAAAATCCTAAGAAAGAAGTGTCACTTCCACCGCCGCCGGAAAGCAGAATCCCGATCCCGTGCGCCACTCGCCCTGGCTCGTCAATTCCGCGGCGGCGAACGTGCGGACCAGCACCGTTGTGGCCACCGACACAGCCATGCGAATGGGATTGCCGCCCACACAGGAGTTCCGGCCGTTGCCCAGCGAGACATGGCTCCCGATGGCGCGCGTCACATCCAGCCGGCCGGGATCGGGAAACTGCGCCGCATCGCGGTTGGCGGTGGCCAGCATCAGGGCCAGCAATGCGCCTTGCGGAATGGCTGCGCCGCCCAGTTCCATCGCGGCCGTGGAGCGCCGGTAGACGCGCCGCACAATCCCCGAGTAGCGCAGCAGTTCTTCCACCGCGGAGGGTATCAGGTCCGGCCGCGCGCGCAGTTTGCCGTACTCCAGCGGATGGCTTACCAGCGCGAACCAGCAACTCGCCAGTAGCCGCGGCGTGGTTTGCGATAGCGCCACGAACATGGGCTCGCCCAGGGGCACGTGCGTGAAAATACATTCGAGCTCCGCGGTGGCTTGCGCCGCGTCAGCCTTCACGGGAGAGTCGTCGGCCGCCCCGGTAGCGGCGAACACGCGCGTGCTTAAAGCGCCCAGTTTCTCGCGGCCGGCGGGGTCGGCGCGCGTGGCCAGCATGGCGAGGGTGAGCCCCCAGGGCAGGGCGAACTCACGAAAGAGATCCACCGGGCGGCCCACCGGCAGTGCCTGCAGAATGCGCTCCGCTTCCGATTCCATCCGCGGGCGCCACTCCGCCATGTGTGCCTGCGAGAAGCGCGCCAGCACGTCGGTGCGCAATTTCAGCCGCCCCGCTTCATCGCGCGATTCGCTATCGATCTCGCGATCGCCTCCGCCCACCGGCCACAGGTGCGGGTGCTGCAGCGCCGCCAGCACATCGGCATAACGGGTCAGAATCCAAGCGCCGCGCGCGGAATCGAAATAAGGGGGCTGGTGCGGGTCAGTCATCGCTTCGATGTCCAATCTAGCAGGAAAATCGCGCTACGATTCTAAATTGTCGAATCCCTGGTTGCACTGTCCCGGACTGCCGGCGCCGGTGGCCGCGGTCCTCGCCGCGCTCCATTTTCGCGAACCGTCGTCCGCCGCGCTGGCCGCTCTAAGCGATCTCGACCGCCGCGAAGCCTTGTCTTATTGCGATCGCCAGGGGCTCACCCTGCTGGTCCGCGGCATCTTGCCGGAAGAGACGGCCGAGGCCGCGCGCAAGAATCGCCTGCGCCTGCAGATGGTCGAAGAGACCTGTCGCCGCGTCGCCAGTCTGCCGGGCGAATTCGTGGCCCTCAAGGGCATCACGCAATGCGAACTGTTCGGCCTTCGCCCTGAAGATCGCGCGCAATACGATATCGATCTCTATTTTCCGCGCGACACCGTGGAAGCCGCGCGCGACGCATTGCTCGCGCAGAATTACGAGAGCATCGCCGGCATGGAAAGCTTCCCCACCGACCATCTGCCGGGGCTGTTCCCGCGCACCGCCTGGCGCTGGCGCGGCGATTATTTCGACCCCGAAATGCCGCTCGCCATCGAGTTGCACTTTCAATTCTGGAACCCGGCGCTGGAACGGCTGGAAGCCCCCGGCGTGGAAGAGTTTTTCGCCCGCCGCGTCCGGCGGACCGTCGGCGGCGCGGAGATCGCTGTGCTTTGCCCGCAGGATGCGGTAGCGTATGCCGCCCTCCATCTGTTGAAGCACGTGCTGCAAGGCAGTACGCGCGTTTTCCACGTTTACGAAATGGCCGGCTTTCTGGAACGGCACGCCCAAGATCCGGCGTTCTGGGCCGAGTGGCGGCAGTTGCACGCGCCCGCTTTGCGCCGACTGCAGGCAGTCGCGTTCGCGCTGGCGGAAGCGTGGTTCGGGTGCGCGCTCGCGCCGGAAGTCCGCGAGGAAATCGGCCGCCTGCCGGTTGGCACGCGCGCCTGGTTCGACGAGTTCGCGCGGTCGCCGGCGGTGCAGCCCTTGCGGCCCAACAAAGACGAATTGTGGCTGCATCTGAGTTTGCTTGAGCGATGGCGCGACAAGCTGCGCGTAGCTCGCCGCCGATTGCTACCGGGCAACTTGCCGCCGCCGTCGCGGGCCACGGAATCGCAGTCACGGCACGCGGTCTACGCCGCCTGGTTCGCGGGCCGCTTGCGCCATCATGTCATCTCACTCGCGTCTATCGTCGGCAGCGGCTGGCGCTGGTGGCGTCGCACGAGGCGGCGGGAGAGTTAGTCTGGCAGGGCCTGCCGAATTCGACGGAATGAAGGCGATGAGTATCGGTACTGGCAGAGCCGCCCCGTGCATAAGCGCCTG
>CAZARO010001087.1:0-2608 GCA_964487165.1 uncultured Solibacteraceae bacterium
CCAGCTCGCGATCGTTCCACCCGGCGCGGAATTTCATGGTGAACGGGATGGTGAGCACCTTGCGGACTTCGCGCAGCAGCCGCTCCACTAGGGGAAGGTCGCGGAGCAGTCCGGAACCGCCGTTGCACTTCACCACTTTGTTGACCGGGCAGCCGAAATTGAGGTCGAGGATGTCGAATCCCAGGTCCTGGCAGACCCGCGCGGCGTCGGCCATGACGGCCGGGTCGCTGCCGAAAAGCTGGGCGGAAATGGGGTGCTCTTCGGGGTCGAATTCCAGGTATTGCAGCGTCCGGGTGGGCTTGCGGGCTCCCAGTGCCGCGCTCACGCCGTGTGAGCTGGTGAACTCGGTCATGATCAGCCCGCACCCGCCCAGGTTGCGGATGAAGCGGCGGAATACGGTATCGGTAACCCCCGCCATGGGCGCCAAAACAGTGGCCGGCGCGATGTGTACCGGGCCGATCGAGAAGTGGGTGGGAAACAAACTCATAACCAGCGGGTTGTATCCAGTATAACGGACATGCTGTACCGTTCGGCGATAAGCCATAGAAACGCGACTGCGGCGGCATGCATCTCTATGGCTTAGGGAAGGTGCCGCGGGAGTGAAGCGATGAAGCCGGTTCATGTGGTGGTTTTGTTATTTGCCGGTGCTCTGGGCGGAGCGTTGCTGATGAAAGTGGTGAGCCCGGCCAAGCCGCCCGTTCATACCGCGGCGGCTACGCGGCCGGTCCGGCCGGTGCAGCTCCCGGCGGCGACTCCGGCGGCGCTCCCGCCGGTGGAAGCGGTGCCGGAACCCGTGGCGCAGACGCCGTCGGCCGAGCCGGAACCGGCCCCGGCAGTTGGCCCGATTGTTGCCCCAATAGTTAAGGCGCCTGCGAAACCGTCGCCCATGCCGCCGCCGGTAAGACAGCCAGTCCAACGCGAGGCTCCCCAGCCGGTGCAGGTGCGTCTGGTAGCATCGGTCCCCATCGCGCCAGTCGCGCCTCCGGCGCAGCCGTCTGTCCAGGATCCGGCGCCAGTGCCTGCTCCCGCGCCTCCCCCAACGATCCCGACAATAGCCCCTCCACCCGCGGAGCCGGAGCCCGTGCAGGCGACCGTGCCCGCGGATCCCGCTCCGCCGCAGCCCCACCAGGTGACGCTGAACGCCGGCTACCTTTTGCCGGTGCGCCTGGTGGACGGATTATCCTCGGAGCGGAATGCGCCGGGCGATGTCTTCCAAGCGACGCTCGATAGAGAGCTCGTGGCGGACGGCTTCGTAATCGCCGAACGCGGTCAGCGGGTGGAGGGCCGGGTGGTCGCGGTAGATCGCTCCAAGGCGGGGTCGGCGGCGGCGCTGGCGGTGGAACTCACGCACCTGCATACGTCCGACGGGCAGACGGTGCCCATCCAGACCGAAAGTTACTTCAAACATGCCGGCCCGGGCCAGATGAATAACACCACCAAGATTGCCGGCGGGGCGATTATCGGAGCGGCCATCGGGGCGATCGCCGGCGGCGGAAAAGGTGCGGCCATCGGCGCCGGTATCGGCGGAGGCGCGGGAGCCGGCGATGTCCTGCTGACTCACCGGCCGGCGGAGTTGCCGACGGAAACGCTGGTGACGTTTAAGATGAAGGGCAGCGTGCAGTTGACGGAGAGGCAGTGAGAAAGGCAGCTGTCGGCACGTTGAGAGGCTAAATAAGTGGGGCAGGTTGGCAACCTGCGGCGGGTTGGTAACCCGCCCGGCCGCGCCATCGATACAGCAGCAGGCCGATTGCCAATCGGCCGCAGGATACCATCCTGCCCCACTTATTTAGCTTCTCTCAAAGTTTCAGGGGCCCGACAGCTCCCTTATCCCAGCCTCCCCGGCGCCATCGGCAGCGACCGAATCCTTTGCCCCGTGGCGTCGAAAATCGCATTGCCGATGGCCGGCGCCAGACCCATGATCGGAGTTTCTCCCGCACCCGCCGACGGGATGTCTTTGCGGTCGAGCAGCACCGTCTCGATCACCGGCATATCGGCGAAACGCGGCACACGATAGCGCGCCAGCCGGTTGGTCACGATCTTGTTGTCGGCGAAATCCACCTGCTCGAACAACGCTCCGCCCATCCCCATAGCGACCGCGCCTTCCACCTGATTGCGCAGATGTTCGGGGTTCACCACCGCGCCGCACTCGAAGGCTTCCACCACGCGAACCACTTTCACCGCGCCGTTGACCACGCTCACCTCCGCACAGTTGGCCACGTAGGAGCCCTTCTCGAAGCCGCCCGAAATGCCGAAGCCGCGGCCGGGCGTCCTCTGGCGACCGTTCCAACCGAACTTATCCGCCGCCGCCTGGATCACCGACCGCAGCCGCTCATTGCGGGCGTTCCGCAGGCGGAATTCCAGCGGGTCGATGCCCGCCGAGTGCGCCAGTTCGTCCATGTAGGACTCGCGCGCGAAGTGGTTGGCCGTCCCCGCGAGGCCGCGGTACGAACCCTGCCGCAGCGGCGACTTGCTCTGGTGCATCTGCTCCTTCTTGCGCGGCACGTCGTAAGGCGTTTGTAGCGCCGAGGGACCGGAGTTGTAGTTGTGCATCTCCCACTCGGCCAGCGTGCCATCGGGATTCAGCTTGCCGCCCACCTCGATGAGCCCG
>CAZARO010001088.1:0-2606 GCA_964487165.1 uncultured Solibacteraceae bacterium
GCCGCGCGCCGGGGCGAGCTAGTCAAGGTCGGCAAGCCGGACAAACTGCTGCGAAGTTTGAAAGCGGGCGATTAAATACACCGCCGCTTTCAGCGTGACTACAGGCGAGAAAAAGCCGGCAGGCACCGCAAGAACCTGGACGCCCCGCTGATGGAGGTGGCAAATCTGCTTGCCGCCGACACACCACTGCCGCGACGGAAGTTCGATCACCCGCTGTCCGGCCAATGGAACGATCACCGGGACTGTCACATCAGGCCGGATCTGATCCTTATCTACCGTAAGCCGAACGCCGGCAGCCTCGAGCTTGTGCGCCTTGGCTCGCACAGTGAGCTTGGATTGTGAGTCTCGATCGGATCCGGTGGAATTTCTGCGGCGCGGCGTAAGTAAGTACCCACATAAATAGGGAGGGCGGAATCGGCAGGACCGTGCTACACTCGATCCGTGAAATTCGCCTTCAGCCTTGCTGCAACAGTACTTTCTGCGGTCTCCGCTGTGGCGGCGACCAACAATCTGACGGTGCCCGGTACCGCCGACGTGTGGCTGGCCGGACAAGCAAACGGCACAGTTCTGCAGGGAATTTATGCCCTCTATGACGTGGCTCCCGCTAACAGTCCGGTGCTGGCATCCGCGGGGCTGAACATGACGGCGGGGAGCTATCTGACTTTTTCCGCGAGCGGAACCACGAACTATAACGGCTGCCAGGCGACCTCGGCGGATGGTACCGGATGCGGTAACTTTTCCACTAACGCTCCCTACTTCGGCATCAGTACGTATAGCGGACCCATAGACGCGTTAATCGGAGTTTTCATCGGCGCCGGTACGCCCGGTGGCACGGCGCCCACGGGTTTGAGTTTTTCGACGGCCGGATCGCAGAGTCAGGCTACTCTTTCTCCGCAACTGAATCAGGTTTTCTTCATCGGCGACGGGCTGACCGGGACAGGCACTGGGTCGGTACAGCAGTTCGTAATCCCGGCTGGGGCCACGCGCCTTTACCTGGGCTCCTCAGATGGCGCCGGCGCGAACTACAACAACTCCGGCAGCCTCACCGTCGCCGTTTCGGATGCCGCCACGAGCACCGCCGCGCCGGTCCCGGCGGCTACCCCGCTCGTCCTGCTGTTCACTGGGCTCCTTCTGATCGGCGTGAGCGGATATTTACTCGCGGGCCGGACGCGCACCGTCTAGGATCGAGCTACTCGCAACGCACGAGCGTGCGATAATCCTCCCATGAACCTGGGTAGAACCGGCGGTCCGCCCCTTCGCGAAGCCGCGCGGCCGGCGCAAGCGTTCATTCGCGAAGGTACACCCGATTCCCTGCCCTTGCGCAACGCCATGGGCCGGAGCGCCGATGCGCAGGCGCACTTCGCCCGCAGTATCGAACTGGCCGCCACGCCGGAGGCCGGACCGCGGCAGCGCGCCATGCCGGCCGCGTTCGCCCGGCCATTCGCCCGCAAGAAACCAGGAGCTTAGATCGCCTATGTGTATCAGAACCGTGCTTTCTCTGCTGGCCGCCGCCGCGGCGCTTGGAGCCCAGACTTTCGACCCCACCATGCCGGCGCCCGTTCCCGCGGTCTCCGGCAAGGTGATGGAGACCTTCGGAATGCGCTATATCGACTTCAAGGCCGGTGACGGCGCACCGGCCGCCGCTGGGCAGGAATACACGGTGCATTACACCGGCTGGCTGCGCGACGGCAGCAAGTTCGATTCGTCGGTGGACAAGGGGACGCCGCTAAAATTCGTGCAGGGACGGCGCGCCGTGATCGCCGGCTGGGACGCCGGCTTCGAGGGCATGAAGGTGGGCGGCAAACGCCGTCTGTTCCTTCCCTACCAACTGGCGTACGGCGAACTGGGTCGCCCTCCCGCGATTCCGCCTAAGGCGGAGCTGATCTTCGACGTGGAACTGCTGGCCGTGAAAGATGCCGCGCCGCAACCGCCGGCCGGCGCCGATCTCAATGTGGCGCTGCACGATCTGGAAGCCCACATCATGGCGCTAGCCAAAGCCGTGCCCGAGGAGAAGTACTCCTGGCAGCCCGCCGCCGGCGTTCGCAGCTTTCAACAGGTCTTCCTGCACATCGCCTATGGCAATCGGCTGCTGCTGAATATCGCTCTCCATTCGCCCGATGCGGACTCGCTGAAGAAGCTGATCGAGGAGCAGGCGAAGAACGAGGTTGCCCCGGCGACCAAGGACAAAGTGCTGCAGGTTCTGGCCGAGAGCTTCGCCGCCATCCACGAGGCGATCGACCGGGCGCGGCCCGCCACGCTCACCCGTGCGGTGGATTTCTTTGGGTCCCCGGCCACTACCAACGGCGTTCTCATCAACCTGGAAACGCACATGGCCGAGCATTTGGGGCAAGCCATCGCTTATTCGCGGATGAACGGCATCGTGCCGCCGTGGTCGCAATAGACACGTGGGCTAACATTTCGCGCGGCAGAGAGCAGGCTATAAGCTATCAGCTAAGTGGGGCAGGTTGGCAACCTGGAGCGGGTTGGTAACCCGCTCCAGAGGGCCGTGGATAGGCCGCGCCGGGCGAGTTCCACTCGGCCGCAGGATGCGATCCCAATGTCACTTACATTGGCCTATGAGCCGTACCTGCATAATTAGTGGGGCG
>CAZARO010001089.1:0-2606 GCA_964487165.1 uncultured Solibacteraceae bacterium
AGTCTCGTGGAATCAGCGAGTGTTACAGAGCCGCGCGCGTCAGCAAGCGGTCTTTGGCAATCGATGGTAATTTTGCGCCAGAAAGTAGTTAATGTCTAATTAACCCTGCGGAAGCGGGCAAAGGCAGCCGCAGGGGCAGCGAACCTCGCCGCAGGTATGCACTTCGGGAGTGCCGCGGTAATCGGTGAGCTCGATCAGGCAGGCCACATAGCCGGCGAAACTGCCTTCCTCGCGCAATCTCGGCGCACCTTTCCCCAATGTCCAACGGTATTGGCCATCGCGCCGCCGCAAAGGAGCGTTCACGGCGAACGGCCGACGGGCTTCATACGCCTGCCGGCATTCCGCCACCACCCGCCGGCGATGATCGGGGTGAATCAGGCTCGCCCATCCACCCTTCAACTCCTGTCCCACCGTTCTGCCTGAAAAATCCAGCCACGCCTGGTTGATGAACAGCGAGCCACCGTCGGCGCGGCTGTAAATCAAAGGCACCGGGGCACAGTTCGCGATACCTCGAAAGCGCTGCTCGGCATCGCGCAGCGACAGCTCCGATTCCAGCGCCAGGGAGGCGATCATGCGCAACTCCATCTTTCCGGCGAGTATCTGCGCCAGGTCGGCCAGGGCGCGGAAATCGGCCGTCGAGAACTCGGGCCTCGGCACGCGGTCGGCAATCACCAGAGCGCCAAGGTGTACGTCACTCGAGGAGTGGAGGACCGCTGTAGCCACAAAACGCAAATCCGCGAGATCCGTTCCCGGGGGCAAGTCGCGAGCCGAGTCGCGCACCAATTGCGCTTCCGCGAGCAGGTTATCCAGCTGCAGAGCCCCCATACAGGCCGCATATTCGGTTCCGTTTCCGATGCGCGCCACCACCGTGTCGCCGGTTCCCAACAAGGCCACATACGCCACCGGTACATGGAAAAGATGTTCCACCAGCGTGGTCAGGCGCAGCAGGTCCGTATGCTCCGGCGCGTCCAATATATTCTGAAGGTAGGAACTGCTGTCCGGCCGAGGCTGATCCGTTGCGACAACCATATCCGCTCTATTTCTTTATCGGCCCCCGAACGGAAAACTTGAAAAAACCAGGCAAGGGCTCCCCCCTGTCTGGCGATTGGCCATTTGCTCCCTCACGGGCGGGCTGAAGCCTGGCTGACCACCGGTGGCGCCGTTCAGCCCGCAAAGACAGCCCTGCGGGCGTCGGAAGTCAGAATCGAGGCGGCCCGCGGCGGAGCCTGTTCACTTCGCCTGAACTACCGCGACCGCAAACGGCGCCAGCTCGATCGCAGGCCCACGTAACGCCAAAGTACGCGGCGCGGCCGGCGAATCCACCACCGATACCTGCGCGTCCTTCCAATCCTCGGGCAGTTGGACCGTCTTGGCAACGTTGCGCTTGTTCACCAGCAGCAGGGCGCGGCCCTTGGGCGTGACGAACGCCTGCGCCAGAACGTCGCCCGGCGCGCCGCGCGTCTCCACCAACTTGTCTCCCGGCGCGAAGTGGTCGTGAATCAGTTTGAGCACCCAGAAGCGGGCATTCGGATTTCCGGTCTTCCAGTCCACCATGCTCACGGAGGGAAACTGCGTCGGGTACCCGACCAATTGGGACTCGCCCACGATGTCGATTCCCATGCGCATCGCCGCCACATAAACGTACGCATAAAGCGCGCCCGAGGCGTTCCAGTAGACCTCCGGAATGGACTCCTTGCCCGCCGGATCGCCCGCCAGAATGCTGCCGATTTCATCCAGCGTGGTGCGCGTTTCGGGCGACAAGCGCTTGCGGATCTGTTCCACGTAACGGACCGTGTTCAGGAAGCCGTCGGCCTGGTCGAAGACGGTGTACTGCCAATGGTCCGGTGTCTCGGGTCCGGCTGGGGTGGCATAGAAGTGGTAGGAAATCATATCCAGCGGGATGCCGGGGCGATGATTCCTGCGGTCGAGGAAATACTCGAACATCTCGGGATGCTCGCTGGGAGCAGCCAGCGCCAGGGCCACGAACTTCGTCTCGGGCGAGACGGCGTGGATCGCGGCGGCCACGGCGTCGTAGCGCGCGGTGTAGTCCTGCGGAGACATCCCGTGCTCGAAATCGGGCTCGTTGAAGATCTCCCAGTAGGGAATTCGGAAGTGGAAGCCGGAGTCGTGCCGTTTGCCCTGCCGGTCCACAAAACCACCCTGGGTGTACCAACTTACAAGACGCGCGTAATAGCCGGCCAGGTCCTGCAGGCCGCCATCGCGCAGATCCTTGCCCTGCGTATAGTTCCACACCACCTCGTCGGCGTCGGCCGGATACGTCACCGGCTTATCGGTCTTAAAGAGCCATGCGGGAATGGTGCTGAAGTTGAGGATGGTGGTGTGGCCCTCGGTGGCGTGGAAGAAATCGACGGTCATGGGGTCTATGAGCGACGTGTCCCAGACGCCCTCCTGGAGTTCGGCGACCGCCAGCCTCGGGTACGGCAGCCAGGGAACATAGCGGACATACTCCGCGCCCAGATCGTGCAGCGCCTGGAAGGCCGCATCGTGGATGGCGGAGCCGCGCCGCAAGGGCGGGTTGACGACAACCTGGAGGGTGGGGGTGGTTTTCGAAACCTGGGAAACGGCGTCCCATCGAATGTCCAGAA
>CAZARO010001090.1:0-275 GCA_964487165.1 uncultured Solibacteraceae bacterium
TCTGGCGGCAGACCTGCCCAATTCTTCCACTGACTCTTTAGCGTCTTTGCCAAGCTCCGACGCCGCGTCCGTTAATGTCTTTAATGAAGTCAAGATGCTCCTCCCAGGGTGGTTCGCCTGTGCATACTTCAACACAGAGAACCAGCACGTTTGCCACCGTTCCCGGTGAGCGGCAAGTTGGCAAGACGCGTGCCTACTGGGTTATCGCGGAGCATACGACGATGAAAAAGATTACAGGACTTGCGGTTCTGCTTTGCGTGGCTGCTTTCGGGCAG
>CAZARO010001090.1:285-2605 GCA_964487165.1 uncultured Solibacteraceae bacterium
GCGGCGAGTCACACGGCGGCGGTCATCCGGCGGTTGGCGGCGGGCACATCCCGGCTCACGGACCTGCTCCGGCGAGGGCTTCCAAGCCTGCTTCGGCGCCTGCCCGGGAAGAGAAGCCGGCGACCGAGAATCACGTGCCAGTCGACCGGCAAGGCCATCCGGGCGTTCCGCACGTGGATGCCAGGAACGATCGCTGGGTAGGCCATGAAAGTGGCGCCAACGATGCACATTATCACCTCGCTCAGCCCTGGGCGCACGGGCATTTCGGCGGTGGCTTCGGACCGCAACATGTATTCAACCTTGCGGGAGGAAACCGGGAACGCTTCTGGTTCGGTAATTACTTTTGGGACGTCGCCGCCTTCGATTACAACATCGTCGCGGACTGGAACTGGACTGGCGATCAGATCGTGATCTACGAAGACCCCGACCATATTGGCTGGTATCTTGCTTACAACCCGCGATTGGGCACGTACGCTCACGTTGAATATCTGGGAGATTGACACTGGTGGCCGGGACTATTGGGCCAAGGCAACTCCGGCACTTCGAGGTGCAGCTTCTGCACTTCCCCGGCCGGATCACGAGGTGAGAAAGGAAACTCCGCTTGCCAGTTGACCTGATCAAGCAGCCGACCATCGGTCCGGACCATCAAATCGCGGCTCCTGTTCCGTTTCGCCGCCGGCATAAAGTTGCTTGGGCCATATTTTGGTGTCTGTTTCTACTGCTCCTCGTGCTTGGCCTCGTGCTATTTTTGCGCCACCAGGCTGTGGCAAAGCAAAAAGCGGCGGCCCTGGCGGCAAAACCTGCACCGGGGATTACCGTTACCACTGCCACGGCTAAGAAGGGCAGCATCGGTGTCTATCTCGAGGCCATCGGTACGGTAACTCCGGTGTATACCGCTTCGATTACCAGCCAGGTGACCGGGCTGATCGTCAATGTGTACTACCAGGAGGGTCAAATCGTACAGAAGGGCGATCCGCTGGTGGATATCGATCCGCGTCCCTATCGCGCCACGCTATTGCAGGCGCAAGGGGCACTGGAGAGAGACGAGAATGTGCTCGCGCAAGCGCAGATGGACCTCACGCGTTACCGTGCCGCGCGCGCCCGCAACGCTATTGCCCAGCAAATCCTGGACGATCAGGAAAAGCTGGTACTCCAGGACGAGGGCACGGTAAAAAACGACCAGGGAACGGTGCAATACGATCAGGTGCAAGTCGATTTCTGCCACATCACTTCGCCCATCGCCGGCCGCGTAGGTTTACGGCTGGTGGATCCCGGCAACGTGGTGCAATCCGCCGGAACGGTGACCCTCGCCGTGGTCGCGCAGTTGGACCCCACCACGGTAATTTTTACCATACCGGAAGATAGCCTGGGACCGGTTGAAGCTCGCATGCGAGCGGGAGCTAAGCTCACCGTCGACGCCTCCGATCGCACCGCGCTGAAGAAGATTGCCAGCGGGACGCTGCTGGCCATCGACAACCAGATCGACACTACAACCGGGACAGTCAAAGGGCGCTCGCTCTTTAACAACAAGACAGGCGTACTCTTCCCGAATCAGTTTGTAAATACCCGGCTGCTGGTAAATACACTGCAGGGCGTGACTCTGCTTCCCTCATCGGCTATCCAACAAAATGGCCAGGCATCGTTCGTTTATCTGATTCAAAACAATATCGCTCATACCCGCAGCGTCAAGCCGGGAGTTACCGACGGGGGTATGACGCAGCTCGACGGTATTAACCCCGGAGACGTGGTCGCCAACAGCAGCTTCGATAAGTTACAGGATAACTCCCCGGTCGTCGTCTTGAACACGCCGGTCCCGGCCAAAACGAGCGGGAGCAAGGCGAAGTGAGTCCGTCCAGTCCGTTTATTTTGCGGCCGGTAGCCACCTCTTTGCTCATGGCTGCCATCCTCCTTGTCGGTCTGGTAGGTTATACACAACTGCCGGTATCCGCACTGCCGGAAGTGGATTATCCTACCATCCAGGTGCTCACGTTCTATCCCGGAGCGAGCCCGACTGTGATGTCGACCACCGTCACGGCGCCGCTGGAACGCCAATTCGGCGAACTCCAGGGCCTGAGCCAGATGACTTCCACCAGTTCGGGAGGCACTTCCGTCATCGTACTGCAGTTCAATCTCACCATGTCCATTGACGTAGCCGAGGAAGAGGTGCAAGCTGGCATAAGCGCTGCGCAGAGTTTGTTGCCGTCCGTTCTGCCCGCGCCGCCCACCTACAGTAAGACGAATCCTGCCGATCCCCCTGTCCTCACTCTGGCCATCACTTCCAATTCCATGCCGCTGTCTCAGGTGGAGGACCTTGTGGATA
>CAZARO010001091.1:0-2604 GCA_964487165.1 uncultured Solibacteraceae bacterium
CCAGGCCGTTCTGCTGATCGCTGCCGAGGTGGTGGAAGAGTTGCAGCGCCGCGGCTATCCCGTCTCCTTCGGCTCCCTGGGCGAGAATCTCACCACGCGCGGCATCGCAGTGCGCGATCTGCGCATTGGCGACCGCCTGCGCGCCGGGGGCGCTCTGCTCGAGATCACCAAGCCCCGCGGACCCTGCTCGGCGCTGGATGTCTACGGCCCCTCCATCAAGCAGGAAATTTACGACTCGCGCGTCAAGGCTCGCGACCACACTTCGTCCTTTTGGGGCATGAGCGGGTTCTATTTGAGCGTGGTGGAACCTGGGCCGGTGTGTCCGGGCGATATAATTGCAGTCGTGGCACAATTGGCCTGATTGCATGGAGAGCTCGCTCGTCGTCCGGCTGGGGGCCGGTCTTCCCGAACGCATTGCCCGGCGTATTCAACTGCTGCTGGCTTCGGTGCCCGATCCTCCGGCGGTGGAGCGGTACCTGGAACGCCTCCTGCAGGAATCTCCTTCGGCATTCGACCGCATTACCAGTTCGCCGGCCGCCCTGCGCTGCGCGATCAACGTCTTTTCCTATAGCCGCTTTCTTTCCGACGCCGTGCTCAAGAACCCCGAGCGCATTTTGGAAGTATCCAACTCGGGCAGCTTTTACCGCGCGCTCTCGGTGGAAGGCTACGAGGAGCGGCTCTTCGATTTTCTGGGCAAAGAGCGTCGAGACATGCCCTCGGCCCTCGATCTGGCGCGCTTCCGAAGGCGGCAACTGCTGCGCATCTCCCTGCGCGACGTCATGGGAGTGGCCTCGCTGGCGGAAGTGACCGAGGAGCTTTCCAACCTGGCCGACGCGATTCTGGACTTCACCTACCGCCGCATCCGCGCCCGCCTGGTGGCGCTGCACGGCGAACCGCGCCTCACCGATGGCAGCGTGTGCGGTTTCTCGGTGATCTCGCTGGGCAAGCTGGGCGGCAAGGAGCTGAATTACAGCTCCGACATCGACCTGATGTTCGTCTACGCCGGCAATGGCGAAACCGACGGGTTGTCCCCCATCACCAACAAGGAATTCTGCAAAAAGATCGCCAACGAATACATCGCGCTGCTTTCCACCTATACGGCCGATGGCCAGTGCTATCGCGTGGACCTGCGTTTGCGGCCCGATGGCACCCTGGGAGAGGTGTGCATTTCCGCCGACGGGGCGCGCAGCTATTACGGCGAGCGGGCGCGCGATTGGGAAAAGCAGATGCTCATCAAGGCGCGCGTTTCCGCGGGAGAGCCGGAGCCCGGCGCGGACCTGCTGGAATTCGTGGAGCCGCTGATTTACCAGAGCTCGCTCGATTTTCGCGCCGTGGAAGCGGTGTCGGAAACCCGCCAGCGTATCAGTGAGAAAGCCGCCGCGAAGAAGCGCGGGCGGCGCGGGCTGGACATCAAACTGACTCCCGGCGGAATCCGCGACATCGAATTTCTGGTGCAGTGCCTGCAACGCCTGCACGGCGGGCGGGAGCCTTGGGTGCGGCACGGCGGCACCATGTTCGCGCTCTTCCGCCTGCGCGACAAGCGCCTGCTCTCCGACACGGAGTACGCGCGCCTGGCCGCGGCCTACCAGTTTCTGCGCTACGTGGAGCACCGCCTGCAGCTGGATGAAGATCAGCAAACTCACACCCTGCCCGCGGACGGCAAGAATCTCGACCTGCTGGCGCGCAAGATGCCGCCCGAAGGCAATGGCGATGCGCGCGACGGCGCATCCTTCAAACAACGGCTGGCCGAGCACCTGGCCGCGGTGCTGGAGATCTACGATCGCGTGATCCACGCGCAAAAACCGCTCTACGATTCACCCCTTCCGCAGCCCGAGCCGGTAGAGGAAGTGGAAACCGCCGCTCCGGTGAGCAACCTCACGCGTCTTTTGGACCAGCGCGCCCCCGGATTGGCCGCGGTAGTGGCCGGTGCGGGGCTGAATCGCGGCCGGGTGCGCTTCGAACATTTTCTGGAGAAGGCGTTTGCCAACCCGGCGGTGCTCGACCGTCTGGATAGCGACGGCAAACTGGCCGGCGGAGTGTTGGATCTCTTCGAACACAGTCCATACTTCGCCGACGATCTGCTGCGCCAACCCGAACTGCTGGACGAAATCGGCGCGCCGACGCTGGAGGCGACCGACCCGCTGGAAGACGGCGGCGCGCTGCGGCGCTTCTACCGGCGCCAGATGCTGCGCATCCAAAGCGAGAGCATCCTCGCCGGGGCGCCCATTTTCACCTCGCTGCGCAAGACTTCGGCGCTGGCCGACCGCGTGATCGACGCGTCTTACCGCATTGCCGTCATGGATTCGCTGCCGCCTGCCAGCCTGGATTACATGCCGCGCGATCAAATGATGGTCATCGCGCTGGGCCGTCTGGGGATGAACGAATTCGACCTGGGGTCCGACGCCGATCTGGTGTTCGTTCTTCCCGACGCGGATGCGGGCGAGCTGTCGTTCTGGACCGGGGTGGCCGAGCGCATGATCCAGACCATGAGCTCTTACACCGGCGAGGGCGTGATGTTCACGGTGGACACGCGCCTGCGTCCCAATGGGCGCGAGGGCGACCTGGTGCAGCTCGAGGGCGCGTACAAGAGCTACTTCGAACGCG
>CAZARO010001092.1:0-2603 GCA_964487165.1 uncultured Solibacteraceae bacterium
GTTCCGGCCCACCGCCGAAACCATCTGGACGGTGCAGCAGCAGGCCGAAATGGCGCTCGTACGGGGCACCCTCCTGCCGGTATTCCGCCTCTACCGCCTGTTCGGAGTGACGCCGCGGTCGACCGAACCCACCGAGTCGGTTCTGGTCGTAGCGGAAGTGGAAGGCGCCTGTTACTGCCTGTTGGTGGACGAACTCATCGGCAAGCAGGAAGTGGTCATCAAGTCGCTTGGCGAGACCTTCAGCGGCGTTACGGGTATCGCCGGCGGAGCCATTATGGGCGATGGCCGCGTGGGCCTGATTCTGGACCTGGACCGGCTTCTCAAGGGGGAACGTGAAACCACCCGTTGAGTGGCCCGACCAGGATATCTCGCCGGCCCTGGGAGCGCGGGATTTCGAGCAAATCCGGCAACTGGCTCACGGAACGTTCGGCCTGGATCTGAAGCCGGGCAAGGAGGAATTGGTCTCGGCACGCCTCAGGCGTCTGCTGCGGAAGGGCGGATTCCGAACGTTTCAAGATTACTACCGGCACGTTCTGGCGGACAACTCCGGCGCGGCCCTGGCCGCCATGATCGACGCCCTGGCGACCAACCACACAGCCTTCCTGCGCGAGCCCGAGCACTTCAAATTCCTGCGGGCAGAAGTGCTGCCCGGCCTGGCCAGCCGCGATTCGGTGGAAGTCTGGTGCGCCGCCTGCTCCACGGGGGAAGAGGTGTGGACGCTGGCCATGATTCTGAACGAAGCCTTTCCCCAGCGCCGGATTTCGATTGTTGCCTCGGACATCTCGAATAAAGCCCTCGAGGCCGCGCAAACCGCCGAATATGCCGCGGAGCGATGCCAGGGCATCCCCGCCGCCTGGCTGGCCCGCTATTTTGTGCAGGGAAAGAATCCGGTGAAGACGTACTCTGTCGCGCCCCGTACCCGGGCGCAGGCCA
Source organism: uncultured Solibacteraceae bacterium (assembly GCA_964487165.1). GTDB lineage: Bacteria > Acidobacteriota > Terriglobia > Bryobacterales > Bryobacteraceae > PALSA-129. The sequence goes on from CAZARO010001092.1 coordinate 934, forward strand.
GTTTTCGCCGCGTGAACCTGGTGGAGAACATCTCCTGGGGACGTCTCTTCCCGGTAATTTTCTGCCGCAATGTCATGATCTACTTCGACCGCGAGACGCAGGAACAGGTGGTAGGACGGCTGGCGGCCGCGCTCGAACCGGGAGGGTACCTGTTCGTGGGCCACGCCGAGAGCCTGACGCGGATCTCTCATTCGCTCGACTACGTGCGCCCCGCGGTTTACCGCAAACCGGGGAAAAAGGAAGACCGGTGGAACAGATCGTCGTAGGAATGGCCGATTGCCGCATCGGCGACGCTCCCGGCCACGTGCTCGCTACGTACGCTTTGGGATCGTGTATCGGGCTGGCGATTCACGACGCTACCGCGGGAGTCGGGGGGCTGCTGCACTTTATGTTGCCCGACTCAGGCATCGACCGCGGCCGCAGCCGCGATAACCCGTGGATGTTCGCCGACACCGGCATTCCCATGATGTTGCAGTTGTTGTTGGCGCGCGGCGCCTCCAAGCGGCGCCTGACAGTGCGCGCTGCCGGCGGGGCCAGCATGATGGACCTGGAGAATATCTTCGATATAGGGCGGCGCAATTACCTGGCTATGCGCAAGATTTTGTGGAAGGCCGGAGTGATGGTACACGGCGAGGCGGTGGGCGGCGTCCGCTCGCGGACGGTGCGCCTCGAAATCGGCAGTGGAAAGTTTTTGATACAGGAAGCCGGTGTGGTTCGGGAACTGGCCGCCGGCATTCCAAAGATGGGAGGACTCTGATGGCTTATCGCGTGCTGATTGTCGACGATTCGCCCGCCATGCGGACCTTTGTCCGCCGCGTCATCGACTTGTCGGGATTCGAATTGTCACAGTGCTTCGAGGCCTCGAACGGCGGCGAAGCGCTGGATGTGCTGCGCACCGAGTGGGTGGATGCCATTCTCACGGATATCAACATGCCGGAGATGGATGGCCAGGAGTTTCTCCGGCGCCTCTCGCAGGACGAATTACTGCGCTCCATTCCGGCCATCGTGATCTCCACCGATGCCACCGCGCACCGCATGGCTTCCATGGCCTCCCTCGGTGCCCGCGGCTACGTTACCAAACCATTTCTTCCGGAAACCCTGCGAGCCGAGTTAGAGCGCACATTGGGGGTGCCTGGTGAATGAAAACCTGATCCGCCAGGCGTTGCGGGACTCGGTTACCGAAGTCCTGGAAAAAATGTTTTTCCTGGAGACGATGGGGGAATGCGTGCAGCCGTGCGCGGAACCGGGCAACGAAATTGCCGCCGAACTGACGTTCGATGGCGAGCCTCCGGGTGCACTGCTGCTGCGCCTGACATGGGAGGCGGCGCGGCAGATCGCCGCCGACTTCCTGGGCATCGACGAAGCGGAACTCTCCGTCGTGCAGACTTCGGAGGTGGTCCGCGAACTGGCCAACATGATTTGCGGCTCGGTGCTCAGCCGCGTGGAGGGCGTCAGCACCTTCCACCTGGCCGCGCCGCGGATTGTGCCGCCGTCGGCGGAGATGGCGGCAGACCTTGCGTCCACCCGGTATTGCGTGCAGCTTTCGAATGGCCGGCTAACCGTAGACATCGGCACCTGAATGCCTCTATGACCGCAACCCGTCCAATCCGCGTGTTGATCGTCGACGATTCGGCCATCGTCCGCAAGATCCTCACGGAGGCTCTGGCGGG
>CAZARO010001093.1:0-2597 GCA_964487165.1 uncultured Solibacteraceae bacterium
CGAACTGGTCTCGCAATCGGTCTCCGCGCTGCTGTTCGTCGCACTGTGCGGGTACGTGTGGTTCCGCTCGGTGGGGCGGACTTCAGTCCGCGGAGGGCTTTAGCGCGAACAGCGGCATGCCGCAACCAAAACAATCTTCACCACAGAGACGCAGAGACACAGAGGAAAACAAAGTCAAAACCGGAGCGCACAGAGGTGGCAGAGGTCACAGAGGCGCGATCCTCCCAGGGACCAGCGTCTCAGTGGCTTCGGTTGGCTAGAATCGTCGCAGTTGGCAAAGATTCGAGCCACTGGTAGCATTACGGCCAAAAGAATCACCGCGGAGACGCAGAGACACGGAGAAAACAAAGTCAAAAACCGGAGGACACAGAGGTGGCAGAGGTCACAGAGGCGCGATCCTCCTGGATCAGCGTCTCAGTGGGATTCGAGCCACTAGCAGTACAAACCTATTACACGGTAATAATAGATCCTATGCCGGAATTACCCGACGTCACAGTCTACGTCGAGGCCCTCGCCGAGCGCATCGTTGGGCACAAACTCCTCCGCGCCCTCATTCGCGGACCTTTCCTGCTGCGCTCCGTAGCGCCGCCCGTGAGCGCCGTGGAAGGCAAGACCGTCCGGGAGGTGCGCCGCGTGGGAAAGCGTGTCGCCATCGGTTTCGAAGACGACCTCTGGCTGGTGCTGCACCTGATGATCGCCGGCCGCCTGCACTGGCGCGATTCCACTCCCAAGCTCGCGGCGCGCGGGCCGCTGGCGGCGTTCGAATTCGATAACGGCACTCTGACGCTCACCGAGGCCGGCACGCAGCACCGCGCCGCCCTGCATGTGGTCCAGGGCGAGGCGGGCTTGTGGTCGCTCGACGCCGGCGGTATCGACGTGTTGGAAGCTACTTTGGCGGAGTTCGCGGCGGTGCTCCAGTCCGCCAATCATACCCTGAAGCGCGCACTTACCGACCCGCGTTTGTTCAGCGGCATCGGCAACGCCTACTCCGACGAAATCCTGCATCGCGCCAGGCTCTCGCCCGTCGCGCTGACGCAGAAGCTGCCGCCCGAATCGATCGAGCGTCTGTACCAGGCGGCGCGCGAGATCCTGGTGGAATGGACGGAGCGGCTGCGCGCGCAGGCTCGCGGCGCATTCCCCGAGAAGGTCACAGCATTTCGCGAAGGCATGGCGGTGCACGGCCGATACGGCAAGGCTTGTCCGCGATGCGGAACGCGCATCCAACGAATCCGCTATGCCGCCAACGAGACCAATTACTGTCCGGCGTGCCAGACCGGCGGAAAGCTGTTGGCGGATCGCGCGCTTTCGCGGCTGCTGCGTGAGGACTGGCCGCGCACCCTGGAGGAGTTGGAAGCGCTCAAACGGCGGTAGGCCCGCACCCGAAGGTTGGCAGCAGACTGCTACCCATCGATAACGCCAACCAGTAGCCATTAATTGGGTCGAAAATGCCGAGCTCCCAGCCGATCTGATGGGTGTGAGGATTTGACGCTTGCCGGCCACCATAACCACTCCACCTGCGGAACAGGACGCCGGACATGCCGCACGCCGTGCGGAAACCGTGATCTGTCTGTCCAAGCTGCCGCCTTTTCACCCCGCAGCGTTGAAACTGCTGAATATCGCCAGTGACAGCGGCACCGCCATGGACGATTTCGAGGCGGTTTTCAAAGGCGATCCGGCGCTCAGCGCGGACCTGCTGCTGGTGGCCAACTCGCCGCTCTTCGGCACGCGCGCCAGCATTGCCACCATTCGCCACGCCCTCACGCACCTGGGGCTCGACTGCGTGCGCTCTCTGGCCAACACCATCGCGCTGAGTTTCTTTGTGCGCAACCAGCCGCGGACGGCGTTCGTGCGCCACATCTGGGCGCACAGCCTGGCCACGGCGACGATCGCGGAGATCCTGGGCCGCATCTACCGCAAGAGCGACCTGTACACGCCCGGACTGATGCACGATCTCGGGCGCCTGGGACTGCTGCTGACGGTGGGGCAAGAGTACGAAGCGTGGGCTTCCGAGGCGGTGCCGACAATCGCGGAGTCCAACCAGCTAGAGCGGGCCTGTTTCGGTATGGACCACTGCGAGGCCGGACTGATGGTGGGGAAGAAATGGGGCTTTCCCACGGTGTTGCAGAACTGCATGATCGCTCACCACGCGCTCGATACCGGGCCGCAGGGCGGTCCGATCCACGTAGTACAACTGGCTTGCCGGATGGCCGCGTCCATCGGCTTTCCGGAGATTTACCAGGAAGACGAGCCATTTCCCGAACTTCCGGCCAAGGCGCGGGGGTGCGAGGAACTGGCGCTCGATCAGCTTCGCGAACGGGTCAACGCGCAAATCGATTTGATTGGGCGATGAAGAGTTTGTAGAACGTGCTTTACTTAGTACTCGATTTCATAAGTTCGCCAACGTATTCACTTGGGTCCGCGGAATACGCAACTGTGCTTGGGAACGGGTGTACCTAGCTTGTCGGGCGAGCGGAGTTCGCCTTTCGCGGGTAGAAGTCCGCGCCACTAAGATGTGTCGATCCGCATGGTGGGGTGGGCTTCAGAGGTACTTGCAATATTCGGATGATCGACCGCTCCCTCGCGGTCGCGGCTCAGTA
>CAZARO010001094.1:0-2597 GCA_964487165.1 uncultured Solibacteraceae bacterium
CCGGTCCGGCATGGCTGATCGACTGGGTCACTGGAGATCACGATACCGGCGGCTGCTCCACGCCTGCGGCGGTGGCCGGCTACCCGCATATCACCGTGCCCGCGGGCTTCGTCCACGGACTACCGGTGGGAATCTCGTTCTTCGGGACGGCGTGGAGCGAGCCGGTCCTGTTGAAGCTGGCATTTGCCTTCGAGCAGGCCACGAAGGCTCGCCGGCCGCCGCGCCTGTTGAAGACGGTGGAGTTCGGGTAAGGGCGCGCTAGTTTCTGGCGCAAAATTCAGTTTCCGGTCGTCGATAACCGCTCCCTTACTTACGGTCGCGGCTCAGTAAGAAGTCTGGTGGAATCAGCGAGGTGTCACAGAGCCGCGCGCGTCAGCAAGCGGTCTTTGGCAATCGACGGTAGTTTTGCGCCAGAAAGTAGCTGGTCTTCACCGCGACTCGGACTCATCCTCCTCGGCTTCAAGGTCGCGAAGGAACTGATCGGCGGCCAAAGCCGTTTCCGCATCGTCCAGCAGACCGGAATTAAACGCTGCCGCCCGGTGCAAGAACTCTGCTGTGAGCATCCTATACCACTTTCGCCACGACCAGCGTGATGTCGTCGGCCTGCGGGGCGCCGGCGGCGAACTCGGCGAGCGATTTCGTCACCGCCTCCACAATCGCGCTGGCCGGGGCGGTGCGGTACTGCTGCAGCACCTTAATGAAACGCTCTTCGCCGTACTCGTTGTGATCGATATCGTTGGCTTCGGTCACGCCGTCGCTATAGAGCACCAGCATGTCGCCCTTCTGCAGGCTGATGCGCATTTCGCCATAAGGCGCTATGGGCAGAATGCCCAGCACGGGGCCGCCGCCTTCCAACATTTCGGCATCGCCCGAGGCGCGCACCACGATGGGCGGATTGTGGCCGGCGTTGGCGAAGGTCAACTCCCCGGTACCGGTATCGAGCACGCAGAAGAAGAAGGTGATGAAACGGTTGCTGGGACATTTCGCGCAGGTGGCTTTGTTCAGGCGCGTCATGAAGGCTGCCAGGTTTCCGGGATCTTCGGCCAGCACCTGCACGCGCGCCTGCAGCGCCATCATCATCAGGGACGCGGGCATGCCCTTGCCGGAAACGTCGCCCAGCGCCAGCCCTACGCGGCCGTCGGCGTAGGGGAAAAAGTCGTAGTAGTCGCCGCCAACGGTGCGGCAGGCGGCATTGAATCCGGCGAGATCGGTCCCAGCCACGTGCGGAGCCTTGGCGGGCAGCATGCCGCCCTGGATTTCGGCGGCCTGCGAGAGGTCGCGCTGCATGATGCGCTCGGTTTGCTCGATTTCGGCGAGGCGCGCGTTTTCGATGCGGATGGCGGCGACGTTTGCCATCACGGTCAGCAAGCTGAGGTCGTCCTTGGTGAACTCGCGGATGACGAAGGGCGAATCCACGTAGATCAGGCCGATGATGCGCTCTTTAGTTTGCAGCGGCACCGCCATCATGGTGTGGACCTTCTGCTCCACGATGCTCATGCGGCCCTTGAAAGCGTCGTCGAGCTGCGCGTCGCGCACCAGGATGGAGCTCTTTTCCTTGAGCACGCGGTCGCGCACCCCGGTGCTGATGCGGAAGCCCTCGCCCTTGTGCGCTTTGGGCAGCAGGTTTTCGCCCTCCAGGATGAGCAGCACGCCGCGCTGCGCGTTCACGGCCTGGATGGCGAGGTCTAAAATCACGGGAAAAAGCTCGCCCAGCGGCCGGTTCTCGGACAATTCCTGGCCGGCACGAATCAGGGCCTGCATAGGCGCGGAGGCCTTGGCGCCGCCGCCCGAAATGGCCATCGTCTGGTTGGAAAGAGCACCCTCCAGGCTGGTGACCACGGTGGAGGTGCTGGGCGAACTGGAATCGCCGCCTTCGAAAACCACCACGCCTTTCGAAGGATCGGCGGCGTCGGGTTCGAAGACGATCACCAGGTGGCCGGCGGTGATGCGATCGCCGGGGCTCAGAATCAGCTTGGCTTTCAGCGGGATGTTATTGACGAAAGTGCCGTTCTTGCTGCCCAGGTCGCGCACGGTCCAGTTTTCGCCCTCGGATTCGAACGCGAAGTGTTGGCGCGAGAGGCCGGCGTCTTCGGGAAAACAGAGTTCGGCAGCGCTCGATCGGCCGATGGAAAGGCGCTCACCGGTGAGGGGAACCGTCTTCATTTGACCATCGGGACACTGAATCAGGAGTTCGGATGGCATGTCGGAGTTCTTATTATAAGCGCAGGTGCAAGCTTTCAGCTGTCAGCTATCCGCTTTCAGCCCGATCGCCGCGCGGAGCGCGGACTAAAGAGTCTGAGAACTCGCGGGCAAGACACTTCACCACAGAGACGCAGAGACACAGAGAGAACCTTAAGAATGGGCTTGCCGGTGAGTAATTTTGAGGTCACAGAGGAGGCAAAGGTCACAGAGAAAGAGACTCGCGAGCCGCGAAGTTTCTGGAGAGCTGGCGGCTCTTAGGTGTAGTTGGCTTCGCGCATTTCTAGTTGGCACAAAGCATCCCAAGTGGGGCAGGATGGCATCACAATGTCACTTGCATTGCCGGAAAGCTGGGATTCTGCGTTAATTGTGGGGCGGACCCCCTGGTCCGCGCGGGA
>CAZARO010001095.1:0-2594 GCA_964487165.1 uncultured Solibacteraceae bacterium
CACGGTAGCCTTCGTAATTGAGTTTCTGGGCGGCGGGGATGTCCAGAGAGGTGGCGTGTTGTCGCCGCTGGCCCTGATCCCGCTGCTGGTGGTGCGTCAGTTCCCGTGGTACGTGTGGCAGCTTTTCACTTACATGTTCCTGCATGGTGGAATCGGACACCTGCTTTTTAACATGCTGGCACTGTGGATGTTCGGACTGCCCCTGGAACAGACCTGGGGAACTCGGCGTTTCCTGAAGTATTATTTCCTGTGCGGCATCGGTGCGGGTATCTGCGACACCACGGTGAACGCGCTGCTCGGCCACAACACCAGCACCATCGGGGCTTCGGGCGGCATTTACGGGCTGCTGCTGGCCTTCGGCGTTTTGTTCCCGGACACCACGGTGCTGATGAGCTTCCTGTTCCCCATTAAGGCCAAATACCTGGTGATGATCTACGGGGCGGTGGCGCTGCTCAGCGCCCTGGGCAGCGGCAATAGCAGCGTCAGCAACGTGGCGCACCTGGGCGGTATGTTATTCGGCCTGCTGTATCTCAAGGTGCCGGTTCGGGCCGGTTTTCTGCACCTGCCGGACTTCAGCGGACGCTACCGGCAATGGAAAATGCAGCGGGCCAAAAGAAAATTCCAGGTTTACATGCGCAAACACGACGGCCGCGGGCCGTGGGTGAATTGACGTTCAGCCGGTGGAAACGCTTCCCCCTGGTGGCGCGTCAAGTGGTATAGTTACCTCAGAAAGTAAGCCTATGCGAGCCTGGATACCTGCAATTGTGTGCGCTACGGTACTGGCGGTCGCGCTGGCTGGACTGGTGATCGCGCAGGACCCGCAAGGTCCTCTCAACACCAACAGCGGCACGGTCGCGAAGAAGAAACCCGCCGATCCCGATGCGGCCACGCCCGACGGCGACCTGCCCAAGATCCCCTCGGAATACACCAAAAAAGACAAGCTCGACGTGAACAACCTGCAAACCTTCAAGACCGAAGTGGACCAGGTGACGGTGGACGTGCAGGTGGTAGACAAGAATGGCCGCTTCATCCCCGATATCCCGAAGACTTCCTTCCGCGTGCTGGAAGACAACGTGCCCCAGCAGGTCACCGGGTTCGGTAAAGGCGAGGCGCCTATGACGGTGGCCATGGTGATTGAGTTCAGCGCCCGTTTCCAGAGATTCTGGGGTTCCACCTGGAGAGAAACTCTGAATCTGGCCTGGGGCTTCGCCAGCACTATGAAGCCGGAAGATTACGTAGCGGTGATCGCTTACGATATCAAGCCGGAGATCCTGTCGGATTTCACAACAAACCGGATGCAAACCCAGGAAGCGCTGAGCCGGTTGACCATTCCTGCCTGGAATGAAGCCAACCTCTTCGACGCCCTGACGGATACTGCGGACCGCATGTCCGGGATCGAAGGACGCAAGGCGATCCTGCTGATCTCCACGGGCATCGACACGTTCAGCAAGATCACCTTCGACAAGGCGCGCAAGATGCTGCAGGAAGACGGCGTGCCGGTCTATGCCATCGGCCTGATGCAGGCGCTGCAGATAGTAGGCGGGGCGCGGATGACCGGTGTCTCGGACATCGATCTTTTGCAGGCCGACAATGAGTTGAAGACGTTTGCCTCCGAAACCGGCGGGCAGGTTTATCTTCCGCGGTTCATGGGTGAATTCGGAAATATTTTCCAGCAGATCCACCAGTCGCTGCGCAATCAATATGTACTGACCTATACACCCAGTAACAAGGCGCACGATGGAAGCTATCGCAAGATCAAGGTGCAATTGGTGGACCACGATGGCAACCCGGTAGCTTTGAAAGACGAAAAAAACAAACCCATTAAGTACACCATCGTGGCGAAAGCCGGTTATAAGGCGCCGCGCGCGGTGGAGTAAGCGAACGCGCAGAGCCGGCGCTTTGTCAAGCGCTCCATCTCGCGGTTTTCCATGACGATAAGAATGCCGTTGACATCGCGATTACAGCTCTGTTACTCTCGCTTTCGCCTTGATGAAACCCGCCTCGTTCGCGAACCCGAATATTCTGTTGGTAGATGACAACCGGGATGGATTGCTGGTACGCAGATCTCTCCTGGAAGAGGTTGGTTATCGTGTCGTAATCGCTACCAATGGTGAAGAGGGCCTGAAACTCTTCCAAAGCTCCCCCTTCGACGTGGTGGTCACCGATTACCGCATGCCGCGCATGGATGGAGGCGAGCTCATCCAACGCATTCGCCAGTTGCAACCGCACGCCCGCATCATCCTTCTGTCCGGTTTTGTGGATCCTCTGGGCCTCACCGAACAAGGTACCGGCGCGGACGTGGTCATCGCCAAAAGTTCTCACGAACCGGCGCATCTGCTGAGTTGGGTGAAGCGGCTCGTCAATCGCGCCGCTCCCCGCAAGCCACCGGGCCGGCAAGGCGGCCCCGCCGCGCACCAGCGCGCAGCCGGCAAATGAATCTGGCACACTGTTAGGGTGTCCAACCGTTCCGGCCGGCTGAAATTTTGTGTGTTCCTATTCACGGCCTGCGCGGCATTGGCCAGCACTCCGGCAAAACCGGCGGCGCCGCTCAAGGTCTCTTCCACGGTGCGGCGGTGGATGAAGACCATGACCCT
>CAZARO010001096.1:0-2593 GCA_964487165.1 uncultured Solibacteraceae bacterium
CGCGCACCACCGCGCTGAGCGGCACGGTCAGCCGCCTGACATTGTCGCGCGCGGTACCCAAAGTGAGAGATCCGATCATCCCCGGCCGTACTTCCTCGCGCGGGTTTTCGATCGTAACTTCGATGGAGAAGACGCGGCTTTTGGGATCGGCCTGGGGCGCGACCGACGTCACCACCCCCGCGACCGCATGCTGCACGGCGTCCAGCGCGATCACTTGCCTTTGTCCCAGGCGGATGGCTGTCAGACTCGAATCGGGCACCGCAAACACCGCCTTCACCAGGTGTGTGTCCATCAGGCTGAAGCCGACGGTGGCGCCGCTCACGATGCTTCCGCGGTCCACGTTGCGCGCCGAAATCCAGCCATCGAACGGAGCTCGCAGAGAGGTATCGCTGAGCGAGAGTTTCGCCTGCTCTACCGCGGCCTGAGCGTTGGCGACACCGGCTTCCGCGGCCTTTACGGAGGCCTCCGCGGCGGTCACCGACGCAGCCACAGTGTCATAGCGTCCCTTCGCTTGGTCGAACTGCGGTTTCACCAGGCTGGCCGATTGGAATAAGTGGCTGGCGCGTGTGAATTCGATGTCCGCCTCGCTGAAATTGGCGCGCGCCTGCGTCAGTTGCGCCTTCGCCTGCCCCAGTTGCGCCTCGGCCTGTGCATGCTGCGCTTCGGCCTGGTCGACGCGCTGCTGGTAGTCCAGCGGACGCACCTGGGCGAGTTCCGTATCCTTGGTGACCTTGTCGCCCGCCTCCACGTTACGCATGCGCCCATCTGCGCCGCGAACCTGGAAAATCCGCTCGACGATCCCGGCGGATTTGAAGGCCAGGTTGACACTGGCGAATGGCTCCATACTGGCCGCATAGCGATCCGGCGTATCCGGCTGAATCTGCTCCACCACGGCTGCGCGGACCGTTTGGATGGCTGGTTCCGGAAGCTTCTGCCGGCTGCAGCCCGCGAAAAATACGCCCGCCAGCGTTACCAATCCAAGAAGCGTTTTGCGTTGCACCTTTAATCCCTCCCCAAGGCCCGATCGAAGTTGGCCTTCGCCTGCCAGAAGGCCGCCAGCGCCTTCCGGTATTCCGAGTCGGCCTGCGCGACCGACGCCTCCTGCTGCAAAACATCGGACAGCAGCGCCGCCTTCTCTCCGTAACGATTCGTCACCACGCGCAGTTTCTCTCGCTCCGCCTCCTGCGAGAGCGCCACGGTATCGAGCATCGCTCGCGCCTCAGCCAGGCTGCGAAATTTGGCATTCACATCGAGCAGCACCTGCTGCCCGGCGTCCTCCTCGGTGAGCGACGCCTGCTTGACGGAGTAGCGCAGCGATTCGGTTTTGTGCCGTTTCTGCCCCCAATCGAACGGCTGCCACTGCAGCAGAAATCCGGCTTGCGTGATGTTCTCCGGCAGGAAGTTCACGTTGGGGAACGAGAGATAGGTGAAATTCACGCTGAGATCGGGGATGTATTCGGCACGCTGGCGCCGTACTTCCACTTCCGCCTTTTCGGTTTGCAGCCGGGCCTGGCGAATCTCCGCGCGCTGGCTGACGGCCTGCTTGCGGGCCTCCGCCAAGTCGATCTCGTCGGGCTTTGGCAGAGGCTCCGCCTCCAGCACGAACGGGGTCGCGAGATCGCGGCCCAGCAAGCGGTTCAGAGACTCCTTCTGGGTGTCCAGCGTGTCCCGCAGGGTCAGCAATTGGTAGCGCTGCTGGCTCAATTTCGCCTTTACGGCCAGGCTGTCGCCCTTCAGCGCCGACTGCTCCGCGAGGTTGCGGTCGGTCTCGCCCTGCAGTTCCACCAGGTACTTCACATTAGCTTCCGCGCTCTCAATCTGGGTCTGCGTTTGCACCGTCTGGTAATACAGATCGCGCACGGAATGGGCCGTCTCCTGCTGCTGTTGCCGCAGGCCCTCTCGCGCCAGCGCCTCGCCGAGCCGGGCGGAGAGGCTCGCCAAATGAATCTTCCACTGCTGTGAAACCGGTTGCGAGATCTGGCCGAAAATCAGCCCCGTAAACCGCTGCGGCGTGGTGATGGTGGCATTCTGGCCGGGAATCGGACCGGTGCCGGGGTACACTCCGAGGGCGCCTTCGGGAATCGTAAAGCTGATGGGGCGCAGGGTCTCGCCGCCCAGCAGGTAGACTTGGAATTGCGGAAGGCGCTGCGTTTTGATGGCGGCCGTTCCCTCGCGGGCGCGGTCGATATCGAAGGCGCTCGACCGCACCTGGCGGTTGCCTTTCAGAGCCAACGCGACGGCATCGTCAATCGTCAATGCGGGAGCCGGGGCCTCAGTTTGCGCCCTCGCGGCAAACCCGGCTGCCAGCACTGCCACGACGGCGAAATCAACTACGATAGCTCTCCGGCTCATGGTCGTCTCCTTCCCTGAGTATTACTGAGTCTCGCAAAATACGGTGACGCTGAGCGCGCCAAGCAGGGCAGGTTGTCAACCTGAAGCGGGTTGGTAACTGTTGGTAACCCGCTCCGGACGGCCGTAAATAGGCCGCCTGGCCGATTGCCGGCGCCCTCTGGGTCGCCGCAGGATGCCATCCTGCCTCACGGGCGCTTACCTTGTACAATAGGTAAACAGTGTCTGGGAAAACCTTCTACCT
>CAZARO010001097.1:0-2592 GCA_964487165.1 uncultured Solibacteraceae bacterium
GCCGGAGATGCGTTGCGCGCCGCGCGCGATATCCATCACGGGAGTGAGCGCGCGTCCCGCCATCACCCAGCCGAGGAACGAGCCCAGGATGAGAGCGCCCGGAATCACGCCTACATACACCCAGGTAAATTCGGCCAAAGTCCTGTCGGTGTCGGTCCGAGGCATGCCGATCGACACGTAATACGGCAGGCGATGGCCCGGTTCGAGGCGGCCCTCATCGAGAAACACCCCTGACCGGATGAGGTACCGGACGCCATCCGAATCCCTCCGCACGGACCAGAATGCTTTGCCGGGCGCTCCCGGCTTCAGCGTCTTCAGAAACTGCATCGCCTCCTGTACGCGGGCCCGCACCACTTTCGGCGGATCGATGCCGATGCTTTCGTAAGTGGAGGAGACCTGCCGATCGCCCGTCTTGACGTCCTGAATCACGCTGCCATCCCGGTCGGTGATGAGGAAGATTTTCTGGATGTCGAGGACATCGGTTTTTTCGTCCGCGTCGTCCTCATCGTAGTACCAGTTGGCGCCGTTTTGGCCCTTTACCGGACCTTCCTCCGAGCCGGTATCGATGCGCAGGATGCCGCCCTTGAGGGCGACCCATTCATCGTTCAGCTTATCTTGCGCCTGGCTGTCGAGCGTGCTCTCCAGGCGCGTACGGAACACCGCCGCCAGACCGGTGAGGAAGATGGCAAAAAACAGCGCGTAGGCCACCATCAGCCTGGTGCGCAGGCCTCGGACGGCGAACATGCGCCTCCGCACCTGGTGCGAGAATCGGCGGAGATCACGGAGCTTGATCACGTCACACCTGCGGCTGTTCTACGGGCTTTTCGGGCACTTCGATCATATAACCGATGCCCCGGACGGTCTGGATCAGCTTCTGCTGGAAGCGGTCGTCGATCTTGCTGCGCAGGTGGCGGATATAGACGTCGACGATGTTGGTGAGGCCGTCGTAGTCCATGTCCCAGACGTGCTCCACGATCATGGTGCGGCTCAGCGGACGGCCGCGGTTGCGCATCATATATTCGAGGATGCCGAACTCTTTGGGCGCCAGGTCGATGATCTCAGCGCCGCGCAGGACTTTGCGGCGGATGCAGTCAAGCGTCAGGTCGGCCACCTGTAACTTTTCGGGTGTGGGCTGGCCGCGACGCAGCAGGGCGCGCACCCGCGCTAGCAACTCCACGAACGCGAAGGGTTTCACCAGGTAATCGTCGGCGCCCTGTTCGAGGCCCCGGACGCGGTCGTCCAGCGTCCCCCGCGCACTTAAGATGAGGACCGGCGGACCGGTCTTGCGGTTGCGGACCTTTTCGAGCACCTGCAGCCCGTCCATATCGGGCAGCATGAGGTCGAGAATCACCAGATCGTAGTCCGTGGAATGCACGTTTTCGAGCGCCGCGGCACCGGTGGGCGCAGCGTCCACCGCGTATCCCGCGCCCTGCAGTCCGCGGCACAGGAAGTCGGCGATGCGCTTTTCATCCTCGACGACCAGGATCCTCATGGTGATTTCAGCTTACCAAGGAGCAGCGGGTGCCGCTGCAAGCAGTCAGGTATCGGCACTGCTCGCGCTCCAGCGGCGCGATCCATGGAGTCTGAAACTTTGAGGAGCAAAGTGGGGCAGGCAATCGTGCCCGCAGGCGGCCTTTCAGGCCGCCGTGCCGCCGATCGCGGCATTGGCCTTTTCGTGGAGGCGGCCAATCCTGGCTGAAGGCCGGCCTTCAGCCGGCCTCGCCGTCACGTGCCGAATTTCTCGGGCTTTGCTGCACGATGCCTGCAAGATGCGAAGCCGGAGAAAATACTGCGAACTCGTAAGTGGTTTGTCGGGTTTGACGGCGGGCTGAAGCCTGGTAGAAGCCCGCGCCACCGGTGGGATGGGCTTCTTCAGCCCGCCAGTTAGGGAGCAATTGGCGCCTTGGCGGAAGGCCCTTGGTTTATCGCAATGTTACAGGCTTGGCGGCGCCATAGAACAGGCCGTTGAAAAGGAGCTTGAAGGTGCCGTCGGGCTCGCCACGGAAAGTCACTTCCGGCCCCATCACCAGCACCTTCCCTTCACCCGCCTTAGCTTCCACCACGGCGGTCGCGCCATCGAGCAACTGTTGACCCAGGGCCCATCCGCTGTCCAGCGTCTCCTTGCCCGAAAACCAGGCCACCGGAGTTTCGCCCTTGGCCCGCGCGTCGGCCGGCAGGCGGAAGACGGGGTTGTTGTCGAAGAACACGTCCGCGGACTCGGGCATGCCGTAAGCCAGCGGGTTGGTATTGTCGATACGGGCCCGCATCAGCGAGCCTGGAATGTAGAACTTATCGCGACTCAGCGCGCGCTCCTGCCCGTCGGCGCCTTTTTCTGTAAGGGCGTTGGCCAGAGGCACGCCTAGCAGCCCGGCCATGCTGGTGGAACTCCCTACCGTCACCACCGCGCCGCCCGACTCCACGAACTGCTTGATCTGCGGAATACTCTTCTCTTCGGTGATCCGCCCCAGCCAACCGCGGTACTCTTCGGGCACATTTTGCGGATCGGCCCCGCCCCGGCCGCCGCCTCCGCCACGCCCGCCTCCCGCGCCGCGCATGGCGCCATCGGGAAACACCAGCACGTCGAAACGGCTC
>CAZARO010001098.1:0-2591 GCA_964487165.1 uncultured Solibacteraceae bacterium
CCAAGCAACTCACCCTGAACAAGTACACGCCGTCGTCGGGTGGGGAACTGAAGGAACTGGCGGCGCTGGCCGGACGGATGCCGAAACAAATGGCCGAATTACGCACCTCGCTGGCAAAGTTCCGGACCTTCGCCACCGACAAAATGAACGACCCCACGCGGACTTCCGACGGCCAGCCGATGGACCCCGCGGGCCTGTTGCTAGCCTTTCTCGACCTGTTTCTAAAGGCCCGGAAGCTATAAGCATCGGCATCCGCGTAACCCTCCGGTAGTATGTTGCGGACCCGAGCTCGGGGCGGTAGTTGGACACGTGCCCAAATACCGACATCTAGTGTCGACGGGAAGATTCCGGCGGACCGGTCCAAGCGGCGTCCTTTCAGATACATCGCCCGGAACCGTCATCTGGCCGGTGAGGTGCCCTTGGTGCTGCTGCTAGAAATCCATTCAGGGGGAACAAGGGGTATGCCAGTATCATCGGAAACCAACGCACCGCTGCTTCGTTCCGCGGCGCTTGCGTGGCTCCTGCCAATCGGCGGAGCGCTCCTCATCGCCTCGGGCTGCGCCCATAGCAGCGGAGCGATGGCGGCCCAGCCGCTGCTCGAAGTCGAAGTGGCGGACGTTCAACAAAAGGACGTCCCGGTTTACCGCGAGTGGATCGGCACGCTCGACGGGCTGGTAAACGCCGACATTAAAGCCCAGGTGTCGGGTTACCTGGTGCAGCAGGCCTACACCGAGGGCACTTTCGTGAAGCAGGGGCAACTGCTGTTTCAGATCGATGCCCGGCCCTTCCAGGCCGTTGTAGACCAGGCGCGAGGCCAGCTGGCACAGTCCCAGGGACAGTTGGAGCAGTCGCGCGCACAGTTAGCCCAGGCGGAGGCGCAGGTGTCGGTGGCGGAGGCCAATCAACACCGGATTCAGCTCGACGTAGACCGGTACGGTCCGCTCATCACGGCACAGGCGATCACGCAGCAGGATTTCGACAATGCCACGCAGAACAATATGGCGGCCAAGGCCCAGTTGCAGGCGACGCGAGCGCAGGTAGAGACGGCCAGAGCTCAGATTATAGCCGCGGCCGCGGCCGTCGAGAGCGCCAAGGCTGCGGTGGAGACCGCCCAGATCAACCTGGGATTCACGCACATCACCTCCCCGATCGACGGCATTCCGGGAATCGCCCAGCAACAGGTGGGAGCGCTGGTGAACCCGGCTAGCGGACCCATGACGACCGTCTCGACGGTGGATCCGATCAAAGTCTACTTCACGGCCAGCGAGCAGGAATATCTGGATTTCACGCGCCGCTTCCCCACGGCCGAGAAACGGCAAGCCCATACCCACGAACTGGAGCTCGAGTTGATTCTCGCCGATGGCACAGTGTACCCGCTGAAGGGCAGGTTTGACTTCGCCAACCGCGAGGTGGACGTCAGGACGGGCGCCATCCGGCTGGCCGGGTTGTTCCCGAATCCCGGCAACAGCTTGCGTCCGGGCCAGTACGGAAGGGTGCGCACCGCCATTGAGATGCAGCAGGGAGCGCTGCTGGTTCCGCAGCAGGCGGTGATCGACCTTCAGGGCATGCATCAGCTCGCCGTGGTCGACAGCGAGAACAAAGTGAGCATTCGGAACGTGGACCTGGGCGACACCGTCGGGAGGAACTGGATCGTTCGCGACGGCGTGAAGCCGGGCGAACGGGTGGTCGCCGAAGGGTTGCAGAAGGTCCGCCAGGGCATGCAGGTCAATCCGAAACCGTTTCCGGGGAGGTGATGCGCGATGTCAAAATTTTTCATCAATCGTCCGATCGTAGCGATGGTGATCGCCATATTCACCGTGATTGTGGGCGCGGTAGTGGTTGCGGGCCTGCCGGTGGCGCAGTTTCCGAATATCGCGCCGCCGGAAGTTCAGGTGACCGCGATTTACGTGGGTGCCGACGCGCAGACCATCGAGCAGTCGGTGGCGACTCCTATCGAGCAGCAAATGAGCGGCGTGGACAACATGAACTACATGTATTCTCTCAACGCCACCGCCAACGGCCAATTGCGGATGATCGTCGATTTCGACGTGGCCACCGACCCGAATACCGATCTGATTCTGGCGCAAAGCCGCGAAACGCAGGCGGCGTCGCAACTCCCCGCCGATGTGAACAACTACGGCGTCACGGTCCAGAAATCCACCCTGGCTCCGCTGATGTTGATCGCTCTGAACTCGCCGAAAGGCACCTATACCGACCGGTTCCTGGCCAACTACGCATACATCAATTTGACCGACCCGCTGACGCGTGTGAAGGGAGTGGGCACGGTACAGGTATTCGGCGCCGGACAGTACGCCATGCGCCTATGGGTGAAGCCGGACCAACTGGCGAAGCTGGCGATCACCGTTCCGGAGATTGTCTCGGCCATCCAGACGCAGAACACCGTGAATCCCGCCGGGCAGGTGGGTAGCGAGCCCATTCCGAAGGGCCAGCCGTTCACCTACTCAGTGCGCGCGCAGGGCCGCCTGACCACGCCGGAGGAGTTCCAGAACATCGTGGTTCGCGAAACTACCGATGGCGGGATCGTGCGGGTCGGCGACGTGGCGCGTGTAGAATTAGGCTCGCAGGACTAT
>CAZARO010001099.1:0-2591 GCA_964487165.1 uncultured Solibacteraceae bacterium
TGGAAATTGTGCGGAATATGAAGGAAGGGCTGGAGCCGCTGCATTACTCCACTCTTCCGCCCGCGATTTACCACGTCTACTTGCACCCTGACGACATGGAGCGGCTGCGCGCCATCGTGCCGCGGATTGTGGATGAGGCCAAACGCGCGCTGGATGCCGAAGTGGAGCAGATGAATCGCGCGTCTCTAGTGGAGCGGCTGAAACTGGCGCGCCGCGGCGACCCGAAGATTTCGCCGCCGGACGGCGGATGGCAGATTCGCATTCTGGAAAACACCGACGAGGACGTGTCGTCGGGCGACGTGGTGATCCATTCGGAACTGGCGCTGCCGGCTAAGATGGAGCTTTCCGCCGGGTCCATGACCAAGCGGATTGCGACGCGCAAGCTCGGCGGCACGCAGTCGACCGCGCAGACGTATGAGCCCAAGAAAGCAGAACCGGCGCCGGCCGCTCCACCGGCCCCCGAGGAGGGCGTGTTCGCGGTCATCGAATATGAGGACCAGGGCGGGCACAAGACTTTCCGCATGAGCAAGAATGAGATCGTCGTGGGACGCGGCGGGCACGATTATTGGACCGATATCAAGCTGGATACGCTGGCGGATGTCTCGCGGGAGCATTTCCGGCTGCGCCGCGACGCGGCCAGCGGGCAGTTTTTCCTGAAGGACCTGAGCCGGCTGGGCACCACCATCAACGGCGAGGCCGTGCCCTCGAGCATCGATTTCAGCGACGGCGAAAAGCGCGACCGGCAAGTGGAAGCGCCAGTGCCGGCGCAGGCGCGGATCGGCCTGGCAGGCGTGGTGTTTCTGGAGTTCCGCAGTACTGCCGCGCAAGGGTGAGTTTGAAATGGTCTGTTCACCACAGAGGCAACGATGCTGAAGGAGCTAGCTTCGCTACCGCTCCCTTACGGTCGCGGCTCAGTATGCGGCCTCCTTCCGAGCCGCGACCGTGAGGGAGCGGTAGTCGCCCGTTTGGTGCTCTCTCTCCTCAGGAGCGTGGCGATTGCCCGCTAATTCCCGTTTGAAACTCTTTGGCGCCAGCGATCCGGGGCGTGTACGCCGCAACAACGAAGACGCCCTGCATGTCGACGTGGAGCGCGGTATTTTCCTGGTGGTGGACGGCATCGGCGGGCAGGCTGCCGGCGAGAAGGCCGCGGAGATCGCGGTGGGCCGCGTTCGCGCACGCCTGGAGCGGCAGACCGGCACCACGGAGCAGCGCGTCCGCGAGGCCATCGCCATGGCCAATAACGAAATTCTGCGGGCGGCGCGCGGCAATCCCGAATGGCAGGGGATGGCCTGCGTGCTCACCGTGGCGGTGCTCGATAACGGCTCCGCGGTGGTGGGCCACGTGGGCGATTCGCGGGCGTACCAGATTCGCCACGGCGAGATCCGCAAGATCACGCACGACCATTCGCCCGTGGGTGAGCGCGAGGACAACCACGAAATCAGCGAAGAGGAAGCCATGCGCCATCCCCGCCGCAATGAGGTATTTCGTGACGTGGGGTCTGAAGAGCACGCGCCCGATGACGCCGATTTCATCGAGGTGCAGCGCGTGCCGTTCGAGCGCGACAGCGCGCTACTCTTGTGCAGCGACGGCTTGAGCGACCAGGTGGAATCGCGGGTCATCCAGCAGACCGTGGAGACCAACGCCGGCAACCCGGAAGAGGCGGTGCGGCAGCTGATCGGCGCGGCCAATGCGGCGGGAGGTAAAGATAATGTCACGGTGGTGTTGGTGGAAGGCGAGGGTTTCACGGCGCCGCCGGTGCCCGGGGCAGCCGCTTACGAACCCAGACGCGGGGATTCGGTGATGGCGCGCGTGCTTTGGTTCGTGGGCGGGCTGGCAGTGGCCGCGGCAGGCGCGTGGTTTTCGCGCAGCATGTGGGTTGCGCCGCCGGTGGTGGTGAAGCCGCAGGTGCTGGTTGTCGGGACTGGAACGGCGTATCCCAGCATCGCGGCGGCCATGGCAGCGGCGCATGCCGGCGACACCGTGGAGGTGCCGGGCGGCGAATACAACGAGCAGGTACATCTGGCCGCTGGCGTCACGCTGGCGAGCCGCGTGCCGCGGGAAGCCGTGCTGCGCGCCGCGCCTTTGAGCACGGGAGCGGCGGTAATCGCGGAGAATATAAAAGGCGCCCGATTTACCGGGTTCCGAATTCTGGCGGCCAAGGACTTGCCGATTTCGACCGGCATCCTGATTGAGAATTCGACCGTGGAAGTGGACGACGTGGAAGTGGAAGGCGCGGGCATCGGGGTGGAGATTCGCGGCACTGCCAGCCCGGTGCTGCGCGCCAACTCCATCCACGATTGCACCAACGAAGGAGTGCTGATTCTAGGCCAATCGCAAGCCTGGATATCGCATAACGACATCCGCAGGAACAAAGGCTGGGGCCTGGCAGCGCGCGATGGGGCGCGGCCGGCGCTGCTGGATAATATATTCGAGAAGAACGCCGTGGACATGCCGCCCGAGCAGTTGACGGCGGTAAAGGAACAGAATCTGATTGACGCGGCGGCGCCGCCGCGCAAGAACGCCCCGCCGAAGAAACAGCCATGATCGCACCGGCGTCGAGAAAACTCGGGAAGTACGAGATCCGCCAGAAG
>CAZARO010001100.1:0-2590 GCA_964487165.1 uncultured Solibacteraceae bacterium
TGCCGTGCAGGAAGAAGGGGAAGGGAAAGTTGGGATCCCAGAAGGGGCCCCAATGGGTGAAGAAGCGCGTGAAGAACCATCCGCCCAACAGTCGAAAGCCGGAGTACGCCAGCCAGAAGATGCCCAGCATCCGTACATGGCCCTCGATGCGCCCCGTGCCCATGACGGTGCCAGGCCGCGGCGGCGGCACGGCGTGGATCGCCTTACCGCAGGAGCCGCAAAACGTTTCTGTTCCCGCCAAGTGTCTGCCGCAACGATCGCAAAACATAGGCAGCCTCCGGTGTTAACATACGCCCGGCGCGATGGAATTGTTCCCCGCGCGAACGGGCGCGATACGCCATAATGGCCCTGATATGTTCCAAGCCGACGTCTGGGTGGTGCCGTTGGACGCCGAGGCCCACTGGCTGCCGCCGACATCCGCCGAACAGGAGCGCGCCGCGCGCTTCGTGACGGTCCCGTTGCGGCAGCGGTACCTACGCTCCCACGCGGCCCTGCGCGCCATCCTGGGCACCTACACCGAAGCGCCGCTCGATTTCGCCCTGGCGGAGCACGGCAAACCCTATCTGCCCGCCGTGCCGGATCTGCATTTCAATCTCTCCCATTCTCACTGGATGGCGGTGGTCGCGGTGGCTCGCGACATCGAAATCGGGGTGGATATAGAGCGGTTCCGTCCGTTGCCCGAGTGCATGGCTATCGCGGAACGCTTCTTCCCGCCCTCGGAGGCCGCGGCTTTGGCCGATGTGCCGCCCGCCGCCCGGGAGCGTGAGTTCTTTCGCCGCTGGACTCGCATCGAGGCCCGGCTGAAGGCTCTCGGCATCGGACTCTACGGCACCGGCGCGGAACCGGAGGGCGAGTGGGCCGTGCTCCCGATCGATGTGGGTGAGGAATATAGCGCCAGCGTGGCGGCTGCCTGCGGCGGAATCACGGTGCGGACGCGCTCGTTCGCCGCGCTGCGCACTGCTTAAGCCCGCTTAAGCCGACGGCGCTGGCGCCAGCACCATGTCCGCCATGGCAAATTTCAATTTCTCGATGCCTAGCCCGGTGGCGCTGGAGATTTCGAAGAACGGCAGTCCGCAGTCCTGCGCCAGGCGGCGAAGCGCTTCCACCCGCTCCGGATCCTGCGCCGCATCCATCTTGCTGGCCACTACCAGCATCGGTTTGGCCACCAGATCGGGGCTGAAACTCGCCAACTCTTCCATCACCGTTTCGAAATCTTCCACCGGACTGCGGCCGCTCAAATCCGAGACGTCCACCAGGTGCACCAGCAGCCGCGTCCGCTCGATGTGCCGCAAGAACTGGATGCCCAGCCCGTGCCCCAGGTGCGCCCCGGCGATCAGTCCGGGAATGTCGGCCACCACGAAACTGCGAAAATCGCCGACCTGCACCACCCCCAGATTGGGCTCCAAGGTGGTGAAGGGGTAGGCCGCGATCTTCGGCCGCGCCGCCGAAATGCGCGAAATCAGCGTGGATTTCCCGGCATTGGGGAAACCCACCAGCCCGACGTCCGCCAGCAGCTTCAGCTCCATGCGCAGCCGCTTCTCTTCGCCCGCAAATCCCGGCTGGTGCTCGGTCGGCGCCTGGTGCGTCGAGGTAGCGTAGCGCGCATTTCCCTTACCGCCGCGCCCGCCGCGCGCCACTACGTACCGCTGGCCGGGCTCGGTGAAATCGAACAGGCGCTCGCCGGTGGAATCGTCGTAAACCACCGTCCCGATGGGAACGTCCAGCTCGATGGAGTGGCCTTCCGCGCCGGTGCAGTCGCTGCCTTCTCCGTGGCGCCCGCGCTCGGCTTTGTGTTCGGGGTTGAAGCGGTATTTGAGGAGGGTGTTTTCGTGCGGATCGGCCACCAGGGTCACGTCGCCGCCGCGGCCGCCATCGCCGCCGCTCGGTCCGCCGCGCGGGACGTACTTCTCCCTGCGGAAGGCCATGCAGCCGTTGCCGCCGTCGCCAGCCTTGACCAGTATTCTGACTTCATCTATAAACATGGAGAGACGACATGGAAAAGCCGCCAGTCTCTATGGAAACCGGCGGCCCGAATGCGTGGAACGGCGTCCGCGAATTTGCGCTACGCGACAGCCGTGATGTTGACGAACTTGCCCAGGCGTCCGCGGTCCTTGAATTCGACCGTGCCCGTCACTTTGGCAAACAGGGTATCGTCTTTGCCCCAGCCCACGTTGAGCCCGGGCTTGATCTTGGTACCGCGCTGGCGCACGATGATGGAGCCGCCGGGAACCAACTGTCCGCCGAAGACTTTCACACCCAGCCGCTGCGCGTTGGAGTCGCGCCCGTTTTTGGAACTGCCTAATCCTTTTTTATGTGCCATACGTCACCTACACCACGATCTCGCCGACCTTCACTTCAGTGAAGGACTGGCGGTGCCCGATGGTCTTCTTGTATTGCTTCTTGCGCTTGAATTTGAAAACCAGAACCTTGTCGCCCCGGCCGGCGCCCAGAATGGTGGCCTTCACCGTGCCCCCGGCCACTAACTCACCGCCGTCCTTGAAAGCGGCCTTTACGGGCAGCTCGATTTCCGAGCCGACTTCGCCGTCCAACTTTTCCACGCGGATCACGTCGCCGGAAGCTACCCGGTACT
>CAZARO010001101.1:0-2589 GCA_964487165.1 uncultured Solibacteraceae bacterium
CAACTGCAACCGCTCCCTTACGGTCGCGGCTCTGCATGCAGCCTCGTTCAGAGCCATGACCATCAGGGAGCGGTTGCAGAAGAATACGTTGGCGAACTTATGAAATCGAGTACTAAGCTAGCGTAGCGCTCGATTGCGCCGCTCCAGCTTCGCTATAATCGCGACTGTGGCCGTTCCCGAACTCGAACTCTATCGCCGGCAGTTTGAACAGATTCAGCAGCAGGCCGGCGGACTCACCGCGGAGCTTAACGAGGCCCGCTTCAACTGGCGTCCGTCTCCTGCGGAATGGTCCATCGAAGAATGCCTCGCCCACCTCACCATGGTGGGCCAATGGGAGATCCGCGCCATCGAAGAAGCCATCGATCGCGGCAAGCAGCGCGGCCTCACCGGCCAGGGCCCGTTCGAGTATGGCGCCATCGACCGGTTTGTAGTCCACCAGTCCGAGCCACCGGTGCGCAGTCCCCTGCCCACACCGCGCCACTTCGTTCCGCTGCACGGCCAACCGGTAACGGCCGTGATGCCGACCTTTTATCACGTCCAGAGCCAGTTAGTGCTTCAATTGGCGCGGGCCGAGGGCCTCGACCTGCGGCGCGTCAAAGTCGCGACACCGATTTCGCGCTTCCTCAAAATGAGCCTCGGCGCTATGTTTGCGCAGATCGCCGCCCACGAGCGTCGCCATCTGGAGCAGGCCCGGCGGGTCCGCGAAAAACTGCCCGAAAGACTACCCTGACGCAGCCGAGTCCCTCAAGAAAGAAGGTCATCCGACGCCTCCACGGCGAATCCGTTGGCCGCGCCCAGTTTGCGAATGGCGGCGACGCTGGCGGCAATATTGTCGTGAACGTAGCCCTTACCGGTCGGGAGGTTTGAAAGCGGCAGCCTACTCGGATCGCAAGGCTACATTGGGATCGACTCTGGTTGCTTTGCGGCTCGGAAAATAGATCGCGAGCAGACCCACGAGACTGAGAACGGACGGGGCTATGATGAAGGTCATGAGATCGCTCGCGTCGACGCGGAACAGCATGGCTCGCAGGATCCGCGAGAATGCAAAAGCGACAACCAACCCGCCAGCCACGGCAATCGCGATGAGTCGAAAGCCTTCGCGAAGATTCATCCACAAGACACTACCGCCATCAGCGCCTAATGCCATGCGAATACCGATTTCCCTGTTCCTCTGGCTGATGGTATACGCCATCACCCCGTAAATGCCGATCGACGCCAGTGTGAGACCAAGCAATCCGAGGGCGGCAGCACCCCACGACGCCAGTCTGAAGGGCTGGATCTGAAAATCCATGACCTCCGCCATGGTGCGAATATCGAACTCGATCGAGGGGTCGACGGAGGCCAGCGTGTTGCGTAGAACAGGCAGAAAGTTCCCTGGGTTGCCGTTCACGCGCAGCAGCAGGGAGTAATAAGCTGAATTGCTCGACGTGGCCGGCAGGTAGATGCACGTTGCATCCACTCCATCCCATAACCACGCGCTGACCACGTCCTTCGCGACACCGATTACCTGAACGGTCCGCGCAGCGGTGAGCAGCGCTTCCCGTCCTCCGGAGGAATAGTGAGGGGTTGTGATTTCGAAAGTTTTGCCGATGGGGTCATCCCCCGACCAAAAGCGCTTTGCAGTGGCTTCACTGATCACGGCCACCGCCCCTTGGGAGGCAGCCTCTTCCGAGGTGAACGCGCGGCCCAGTACGATCGGGATATCGAGCGCTGAGAAATACTCCGGCGTCACCTCGTTGTAGCCGGCATCCAGCGCGCGCGAATCCCGCGGGACATTCGATACGCGCGCCCTGGGAAGCGATCCCCGGAGAGGTTCTCTCATTACCGCCGCCACGCTTTTCACACCTGGAATGGTCTTCAGACGCTCTCTCCAGTGTGCCATCAGCATCGGGTCCGGGTTGAAGGTATCTTGAATCGGTTGGATACTGATCGTTTGGGCGACGTCGAAGCCGGGCTGTACGGAACCGAATTCGATAGTACTGTGCAGCAGCAGTCCGGCCCCGATGAGTAACACCAGGCTGAGAGAAAACTGCACAATCACCAGGCCGTCGCGCAGACGGGATCGCCGAAACCGTTGTCCGAGCACAGCGCCCTCCGCCTTCAATGCGGAGTCGAGTGTCGATCTGGTGGCATGTAGAGCGGGAGCGAGCCCAAACGCGATACCTGTTACCAGGGACAGAGCCAACGCAAACACAAAGACGCGGTAATCCGGATCGATCTCGACAATCGGCATTCCCTCTTTCATCGAAATCGAAGACACGATCGCGCGGCGGATCAAGATCCAACTCCCGTGGGAAAGCGCCAGCCCGACGCCTCCGGCAATCAGCGAGAGCACGGCGGCCTCGGTGACAAGTTGTCGAACGATACGGCTCCGGCTCGCACCCAGCGACAATCGGACGCCGATTTCGCGCCTGCGCTTCAACGCCCGCGCCAGCAGAACGTTCGAAAGATTGCTACAGGCAATCAGCAGAACCAAGGCAAACGCCGTCACCACAGGAAGAACATTTGCCAAATCGGCATGATTCCAGCTTTGGTAAGTCGCGCGAGACTCGAGGCTCGCGGCCACCAGCCGCAGTTCCGCTGGCCGGG
>CAZARO010001102.1:0-2589 GCA_964487165.1 uncultured Solibacteraceae bacterium
TTCACGAAGCTGTCCTTCGCATTCACAAGGTTCGCAATCGTAAGGAAGCTTATCGCTGAGCGCACCCCGGCCCGCGCCCATACGCTAACCTAGGCAGTATCAGGGAGGGCCGAATCATCGGGGTCAAGGGACCATCTGTTTGCCGGGCGATTCTGGCGTGGCTTACTCTATCCGCCTGCCTGGTCGCGCAGTCCACGGAGCCATGGAGCAGCTACGGCCACGACCCGCAGCATACCGGCCTTTCCGCGATCGGCGCGCAGCGGCTGGAGCAGATCAAGTGGACCACACCCATCGATCTGGTGCTGGAGAACAACCCCGGCCCCTTATACATTCATTACGGATCGCCTCTGGTAACCGCTGCCAACACGGTGCTGGTGCCGGTGCGTACCAGCGCGTCGAACACCTTCGAGGTGGACGCGCACAGCGGCGCGACCGGTGCCCTCATTTACTCACTCTCCACCGACTATACTCCCCCTCCTCACGTGTGGATTCCCAGTTACAGCCCGGTACTTAGCCGGGCCACGCGCCTGTATTATGCCGGCGCGGGAGGCACGGTCTACTATCGCGACCAGCCCGATTCCGCCACCGGACCCTCCGGTCAGATCGCTTTCTATGGCAACGCTCTCTATGCCGCCAACCAGTCGACGTTCGCTGCCACGGTCATGATCTCCACCCCCATCACCGCCGACGCCAACGGCAACATCTATTTCGGATTCGACGTAACGGGCGCGAACCCCGCGAATCTGACCAGCGGGCTGGCGCGCATCGGCGCCGACGGAACGGGATCGTGGATCAGCGCGGCCGCCGCGGCGCAGGATACCTCCATCATGGAAGTAGCCTTGAATTGCGCGCCGGCGCTCAGCAACGATGGCAGCACGCTGTATTTCGGCGTCTCCGAAGGCCCGGTCGGAGTGGGCAGCTCGCCCGGCTACCTGGTGTCGGTAAACAGCACCACACTGGCACCGGTCGCCCACGTTCGCCTCATCGACCCCTCGAGCGGCAACGCCGCGGAGGTGCTCGACGACAGCTCCGCTTCCCCTACCGTGGGTCCCGACGGCGATGTCTATTACGGTGTCTTCGAAAGCCAGTGCTGCATCAACGACGACCGCGGCTGGCTGCTGCATTTCGACGCAACCCTCACGCATACCAAGACTCCGGGGGCATTCGGCTGGGATACCACGGCTTCGGTGGTGCCGGCTTCGCTGGTGCCTTCTTATACCGGTACGTCCACTTACCTGATCTTTACTAAGTACAACAACTATCTCAATATCGGTCCCGGTGGGAACGGCCTCAACAAAATTGCCGTGCTCGACCCTAACGGCACCCAGAGCGATCCCATTACCGGCGCCACGGTCATGCAGGAAGTGATCACCATTCTGGGACCCACGTCCTCTGGCGGTGCCAACGGAAGCGTACACGAATGGTGCATCAATAGCGGCGCCATCGACCCGTTCTCCGCTTCGGCCATCGCCAATAGTGAGGATGGCTCCATGTACCGCTGGAGTTTAGCCAGTAACTCGCTGGTGCAGAAAGTCATGTTGACCCCGGGCCTGTTCGAAGCTTATACCCCCACGGGGATCGGCGCCGATGGCACCGCTTACGCCCTCAACGACGCGGTTCTATTCGCGGTCGGGCAGGCTTCCAGCCTCACCGTTTCGTCCAGCCATACCGGCAATTTCATGCAGGGGCAATCCGGCGCCACGTACACCCTGACCGTGACTAATAGCGGCTCGGGCACCACTCTGGGAACGGTCACCGTGACCGACACCATACCGGCGGGCTTGACGGCCGCGGCGATCGGCGGCCAGGGATGGACTTGCACGCCGCCCTCGGGACCATGTACGCGAAGCGATTCGCTGGGGCCCGGCGCCAGTTACTCGCCTATCGCCGTTACCGTGAACGTGGCGTCCAATGCCCCCTCCACGGTGACCAATACGGCCGCGGTATCGAGCGACGGCGCGGCGAACTCCATCAACTCCACCGCCAGCGATGTGACCACTATTTTCAGCTCGTCTCTGAGCATCGCGAAATCGCACAGCGGCTTCTTTGTGCAGGGTCAACTCGGAGCGGCCTATGCGATCACCGTGAGCAACAGCGCAGCGACGGGGCCGACCAGCGGGATGGTGACGGTGACGGAGACCGTACCCGCGGGCCTCACCCTGATGTCGATGTCCGGCACGGGGTGGAACTGCGTGGGCAATACCTGCATGCGCAACGACGCGCTGGGCGCCGGCACGACCTACGCGGCCATCGCGGTAACAGTCAACGTGGCCGCCAACGCCGGGACGCCGCTGATCAACCAGGCGAGCGTGACGGGAGGCGGCTCGGCGCAGGCCAATGCCAGCGATTCGACCATCATCCTGTCTCCCTGCGACGTCAATCGGGACGGGACCACCAACGTCGCCGACGTCCAGAAGACGATCGACGAAGCTCTCGGGACGTTACCGGCGTTGAACGACCTGAATCTGGATGGGGCGGTCAACGTGGTGGACATCCAGATTGTAATCAACGCATCGCTCGCGTTGGGCTGTTCCCTCTAGTACTACTGGGTCATAAAATAGAACATTATCGTGTAGAATTGTTTTGTGG
>CAZARO010001103.1:0-2583 GCA_964487165.1 uncultured Solibacteraceae bacterium
CGCAAAGCATGGCCAGCAATTGCAACCGTCCGCAACGACACAACCCCATTGCAGTTGGACCGATCTCCCCTCAGGCGTGAGCCGCCGCGAGTGCCAAAACATGACCATGTCCGAGTTGGCCCGCCAGCTTCCGGGTTTGGGCGGCATCGGCATCGACCGGCCCGTCGTCGACCGGACCGGCCTCGACGGGGCCTGTGACTTCCACCTCGACGTGAAACTCGCGCCAGCCAATAGTGGCGACACCGCGGCGCGCCCGGACCCAGCCGCCGATCCTGGAGGTCCGACCATCTTCGACGCCTTCGACCAACTCGGGCTTAAGCTCGAAGCACGCAAAGTTCCGCTCCCGGTCTTGATCGTCGACCGCATCGAGCAGCTAACTGAGAACTAGGATAGACCATGCCCTTATCGGACCAACCCCTCCAGCCAGCCACTTTCTGGATCCTCTTCGCCCTTGCCACCGGCGACAAACACGGTTACGCCATCATGCGCGAAACCCGCCACCTTTCCGACGATCATTTCGAAATGGGGCCGGCGACGCTCTACACCACTATCCAACGCCTGCTCGATTCCGCCTGGATCGAGGAAGTCCACGGCCCGCACGACGGCGACCCGCGCCGCCGCTATTACCGGCTCGCCAAATCCGGCAAATCCGCGCTCCACAACGAAATGAAACGCATGGAAACGCTGGTGCGAAAGTCCAAAGCGCTGCGCCTGTGGCCCATGGAGTCGAAATCATGAGCCCGCGAATCTTCAGCTGGCTGGTAGCGTTCTATCCCGAGAATCTGCGGCGCGACTTTGGCGAGGAGATGGTCCTGGTCTTCGCGGAAGAACTGCGCGATGCCGGCCTCAAGGGCGCAGTGCGCGTCTGGCGTCGAGCCCTGGCCGAATTCTTCCGCCTGGCGCCACCGGGCTGGGCGGCGAACCCTGCCGTGCGCGTCCCCGCGATTATGCTGGCATTCTGCGCGTTCAGCATCGGCGTGGACCTGGTGCTGCTCTTCGCAAAAGGAGCGGGGGCGCGGTTTCACTTCGTGGCACTCCTACCGACGCTTGCCACGGTGATTGTCCCGTTGACAGTGATGTGGTCCTGCCGCGGCCACGCGCTGCTCAGGCTCCACCTCACCGGCGAGGACCGTTAGGCATGCTCGACGTGCGCGGCCTGACCAAGCGATTCGGCGGCCAGACCGTGGTGGACCATGTGACCTTCTCGGTGCGTCCGGGCGAGATCACCGGCTACCTCGGCCCCAACGGCTCCGGCAAGTCCACCACCGTGAAAATGATGACCGGCCTGCTGCACCCCACCGAGGGCCAGATTCTCTTCCACGGGCGCAACATTCGCGATAGCGCCGCCGGCTTCAAACAGCGCCTGGGCTACGTTCCCGAAGAGCCGAATCTCTACGGCTACCTCACCGGCCTCGAATATCTGAAGCTCGCCGGCGGACTCCGCGGCCTTCCCGAGGATCGCGTCCTCGAAAAGGCCAACCAACTCCTCGAACTGCTCTCGCTCCGCGATGCCCGCTGGGTCCCCATCTCGGCCTATTCCAAGGGCATGAAGCAGCGCGTCCTCATCGCCGCCGCTCTGCTCCACGATCCCGACGTGCTTATCTTCGATGAAGCGCAGTCCGGCCTCGATATCGCCAACTCGCTGCTGTTCCGTCACCTCCTGCGCACCCTCGCCGCCCGCGGCAAGGTCATCCTTTATATCTCCCACGTCCTCGAACTGGTGGAAAAAATCTGCGAGCATATCGTGGTCATTTACCGCGGCCGCATCGTGGCCGACGACTCCGTCAGCCGCCTGCGCGATCTCATGCACCTGCCCAATCTCGAAGAGATCTTCACCCAGCTCGTGGAACAGCACGACATGGAATCGCGCGCGCAGGAAATCGCTTCCGTCATCGCCTGGCGGGAGGCAAAGTGAAACACCAGCCGCCATTCCAGCTGCTCCGCAAGCTCTTTGAAGACCGCTTCTTCGAAAGCGACGACGTCTCACCCGGCGGCGGATTCCAAACCAATATCAACCAGGTGCTCGGCTTCCTGCTCACTGCCAGCTTCGTAGTCAGCTATCTGACCATGCCGGCCTTCAGCAGTATCGTGAACCGCAGCCGCGGCGTGGAGCTCGGCTGGGCACTCCGCGGCTTGCAGCTCCTCTCCCCCTCGTTTACCTTCACCGTGATCGGCTTCGCGGCCTTCTTCGAATGGGACATGCTCTTTCCGAACCGCCGCGATTTCCTGATCCTGGCTTCCTTTCCCATCCGTCTGCGCGACGTCTTCGCGGCCCAACTCACCGCGCTCGCCAAATTCCTCGGCCTGCTGATCTTCGCCGTCAACATTTTCCCTACCGTGTTCCTCGCCTTAATGAGCCTGTCGGCGCGCTATAGGGGTGTGCGATTGCGGATGGTGCTGGCGGAGATCGCCGCCACCATCGGCGTCTCCGCGTTCGCGTTCTTCGGAGTCGCCGCGTTTCAGGGAGTGCTCATCAACCTCACTTCCCCACGGGTGTTCCGGCGCATCTCGCCCTACGTCCAGATGTGCGGCATGAGCCTGACGATCCTCTCTCTTCTCACCTATCCGATTTACATGCAGCTC
>CAZARO010001104.1:0-2583 GCA_964487165.1 uncultured Solibacteraceae bacterium
CGATCTGGTAGGACTGGTGCGTACCGTCGAAATTGCCTTTAGCCTGATTCACGTTGGCGGCCACGATGGTGCTGCGCACGTCCTCCAGGTTGAGCCCGTAAGAAGCGATCGCCGTGGGGTTCACCTGTATGCGCACCGCCGGCTTCTGGCCGCCGCTCATGCTCACCAGTCCCACGCCGGGCAGTTGCGAGATCTTGGGAGAGAGGCGCGTATCGGCCAGGTCCTCCACGCGCGAGAGCGGGTCGGTCTTGGAAGTGAGGGCCAGTGTCAGAATGGGTGTGTCGGCGGGATTGGTCTTGGCGTAGATCGGCGGGATGGGCAGGTCGGACGGGAGAAAAGTTCCCGCGCCGTTGATGGACTGCTGCACTTCCTGCTCGGCCACGTCGATGCTCAGGCTGAGCACGAACTGCAGCGTGATCACCGAACTGCCGTCGGAACTGGTGGAGGTCATCTGCTGCAGGCCTGGCACCTGTCCGAACTGCCGCTCGAGCGGCGCGGTCACCGAAGAGGCCATCACGTCCGGGCTGGCGCCGGGGTAGAACGTGAGCACCTGGATGGTCGGGTAGTCCACCTCGGGCAAAGCGGATACCGGCAGCTGCTTATAGGCGACACCGCCGGCCAGCAGGATGCCGATCATCAGGAGGGAAGTTGCAACCGGGCGGAGAATAAACGTCCGGGACGGACTCACTTCTTCTTCCCTCCGGACTTGCCGCCCGCCTCGTCGGCCATCGCCACCGAAACCTGGGCTCCCTCGGCCAGTTTGTCGACGCCGGTCATGACCACCACGTCACCGGCATCCAACCCGCTGGTGATTTCCGTGTTTTCGCCTTCCGTCACTCCCAGCGTGACAGTGCGGGCGGTAACTGTCTTATCGTCCTTCACCGCCCAGACGAAGATGTTGTTGTAGCGTTGGATCACCGCGCTGTTCACCAGCACTACCCCGCCTTTCTCCTCCAGCAGCAGCCGCAAATTGACGAACTGGTTAGGGAAGAGCAGATTGTCGCTGTTGTCGAAGTTGGCGCGCAGGCGGAGCGTTCCCGTGGTGGGGTCAATCTGGTTGTCCACTGTCTCCAGTGTGCCGGTGCCGAGTTTTGTCACGCTGCCGCGATCGTAAGCTTCCACTTGTAAGTGCTGCCCCGCCGCCAATTTGCGGAGGACTCGCGGAAGATCGTCTTCGGCCACGGTGAAAATCGCGCTGATGGGTTGGATTTGGGTGATTACCAGCAAGGGGTTGGTGTCGGTGGCGTGCACGATGTTCCCCGGGTCCACCAGCCGCAAGCCCACCCGTCCGGTGATCGATGCCGTGATGTTGCAATACACCAGATTCAATTTGTCGGCGTCAATCACGCCCTGGTCGGTCTTCACGATTCCGACGGTCTGATCCACCAGGGCCTTTTGGGTAGCCCACTGCTGCTCGTTCACGGCATTTTGCTTTAGGAGGCCGGCGTAGCGGTCGAGATCGACTTTGGCATTTTCCAGGATGGCCTGGTCGCGCACCAGTTGCCCCTCGGCCTGCTCCAGCGCAACTTTATAGGGGCGCGGATCGATTTCGAGCAACAGATCGCCTTTGTGCACGATGTCGCCCTCTTTGAAGTGGACGTTCATCAACTCTCCGTCCACCCGGCTCTTCACCATGTCGGTGTATATCGGCGTGATGTTGCCGAGGCCGTTGATATAGACGCCGATGCTGCCCCTGCGGGCCTTAATAGCCACCACAGGAACCGCGCCCGAATAGCCTTTTTTCCCGGCCTTCCCAGGGGGCGCACTGCCGGCAGCGGCGGGCGTTAAACCTCCCTTTTGCCACAGATACCAGCCCCCGGCACAAGCCAGCACCAACACTAAAAACCAGAACCACCGCAACCCCGAAGACTTCGGTTTCGCGGCTGCCTTTTCCTGGGTCTCCACCCGTGGACCTTGTTGTTTTACCGGAGGAATATGCTCTTCCATGAATGCCACCCGTTGGATTGTTTTGGGTATCTCCCAGGGGTTACGCGGCGCGCCCGTCCTCCCGAGAGACAAAAAGTTCCTTTAGATTTACAGTTCCTTCGTCTATTGTATACGGGCGAGGCGAAAAGGCGCTCCAGTTACAGGTAGTCCTTTGGAGCTTAATTTCGATAGGTGGGAGGTGCTGTGTCAGGGCTGACACAAAAGGCGCTCCCAGGCTGAAACTTTGAGAAGCTATGTGGGGTAGGTTGGCAACCTGCGGCGGGTTGATTAACCGGCCCGTCTGCGGCGAAAGCCCTTGCCTTCGCGGGCTGACGCCCCGCGCCACCGACACAGCGAAGGGCCGATTGCCAATCGGCCGCAGGATACCATCCGGATACCATCCTGCCCCACTTTGAATGGAGAGAGCCGTTAACCACGACGCCGTTGGTCGCTGCGCGATCAAACCGCTTGCTTACGTGTATGCAGCCCCTTACAGAGCCGTGACGGTCTGGGAGCGCATGCGGAGACCGCGCAGCCAGCTAAGAGCTAACAGCCAATTGCCAAAAGCCGGAACTCGCTAGACCTGGAACGAACTGCCGCAGCCGCAGGTGGATTTCACTTGCGGGTTGTTGAACTTGAATCCCTGGCCCTCCAGGG
>CAZARO010001105.1:0-2581 GCA_964487165.1 uncultured Solibacteraceae bacterium
ACTTCTGACTCCTGACTTCCATATCCCGCAGGGATATCAAGGCGAAGCCTTGGCTAGTTAGTCCACAGAGCGGCGGCGCATATCGCCAGGATGCTTCGCGGGTAGACCTGCTTGGCGGGTAGACCAGGCGGCGTACAGGCCCAACATCAGCAGGCTGAAGGCCGCGGCTCCGGTGACGAATCGCGCACCGGGGTCGGGGAATTCGGAACCAGAATCCGGCTGCCCAGCGCGTAGCAAAGTGGCGACGGTGACAATTGCCCCGAATAGAACAGTGAGAGCCTGCACGATCCGAGATTGGAGCAGTGGCGGCAATCGCAACTGAGTTACACTGCGGGTATGAAATTCCTCACGCTTGCGGCCATGATAGCCGTCGCTATGCCCCTGTTTGCCCAGCCGAAACCGAAACCCGAAGACACCGAAGTCTGGCAGCCGGAGCCTAAGGTGGTCACGCCGGGCATCCAGAATACCGCGCCCTCTGACGCGATTGTGCTCTTCGACGGCCAAAATCTCGACGAGTGGGTGCAAAATAAGGACAAGTCCCCGGCCAAATGGTCCGTCGCCGACGGAATCCTGACCGTGAACAAGGCGAAGAGCATTGGCAATATCGAGACCAAGCGAAGCTTCAAGAATTATCAGCTCCACATCGAATGGAAGATACCCGAGAACATCGCGGGCGCCGGCCAGGAGCGCGGCAACAGCGGCGTGTTTCTGGCATCCACTGGCGGCGGTGACGCCGGGTATGAGTTGCAGGTTCTCGATTCGTACAACAACAAAACGTACGTCAACGGGCAGGCGGGAAGCATCTACAAGCAAGGTATTCCGCTGGCAAACCCGGCCCGCAAACCGGGGGAATGGCAGAGCTACGACGTGGTATGGACCGCGCCGTTGTTCAACGTGGATGGCTCGCTGAAAACTCCCGCCTACGTCACGGTGTTCTTCAACGGCGTGCTGGTGCAGAATCACTTCGAGCTGAAGGGAGAGACGCTGTACATCGGTAAGCCGTCTTATAAGAAGTACGACAGCGCGCCGATTAAACTGCAGGCGCACGGCGACCCCAGCCTGCCGATCAGCTTCCGGAACATCTGGGTCCGCGAGCTGGAGTAATCAGCGGATCGCAGCTTCCAGCACCCGCGGCTTGGCGAGGACATACGGGCCGTCGGGAATAACGGCAATCGTCGCGCCGGGCGGCAAAGCGGAAACCAGCGCGCCGATTGCCGACTGCACCGTTTCGTAAGACTGGCCCCACAAACCGGCATGATACTCGGCGGGAAGCCCCGGCACATACCAGAGCAGCCGCTGCCGAGTGGTGACCAGAGCCAGTTTCTCCAACTGCCACTGATCGATGGTTACCGGCGCGCCTTGAATGCGCTCCAGAAACTCGGCGTCGGAGATCCCGGCGCGCACCATCTTCGCGAACTCCGGCGCGCCCACGCCTTCCTGACAGGCGGCCACCAGCAGAATGGATCCCCCCGGCTTCACGATGTGGGAAGCCGCCGTCACTCCCTTGATAGATTGGTAAAACGTGAGGTCGAGCGGGTATCCGGCCGAAGAGGTGATCGCCGCGTCCACCGGTTCGTCGAGCGTTTCCAGCAGCACCTGCGATACGAATTCGACTCCGCGGCGGTGCGCCAGTTCGCCATCTCCGGCGAACACGCCTGCGATCGACCGGTCGCGCGCCAGGGCAACGTCCACCACGAAATCGTGGCGCGCCATGCGGGCAATCTCCAGCAACTCGCGATGCAGCGGGTTATCGTCAATCGAGCCCTCCACGCTGCGTTCATCGCGCATGAATTTCGGACTGTGCAGCACCTTGATGGTCTCCTGCGCGGCCAGCCCCGGAGCGATGAGCTTCCTGCCGCCCGAGTACCCGAGCATGAGGTGCGGCTCGATGAAACCGAGGGTAATGTGGAGATCGGCCGCGGCGAAGCGCTCGTCGACATACACCGGCGTGCCCGACTTAGTCGATCCGAGATGGCGGTGGGATGCTAGATTGCGGGCATCGTGGTTCTCGATTCGATAGGCCGCCGCGATTTCCTCCCCGCAGATTTCGCGCATCTCGCTCGATGATGCCGGGCGGTGCAGCCCAGTGGCAATCAGAATGGTGATCTGTTCCCGCGGGATTCCGGCCTGTTCCAGCCGGCGCAGTACTGGGGGAAGAACCAGGCGGTTGGGCGCTGGCCTGGTGATATCGCACACCGAGATGGCGGCGCTCTGCTTGCCGCGCGCCAACTCCGCCAGCGGCAGCGTGCCTATGGGCCGGTCGAGCGACGATTCCAGAGCGGCGCTCCAATCGGGCAGTGGCGTGGCCGTGCGGGCCTCCAGGACGCGATAGCGGTACCCCTCCGGCAGGTCGACGGCAATTCCGGTTTTTCCGAATGCGAGATGCATGGGCATGACTGCCATCGTACAACCTGGCAACGCCATCTGCTTATGTGGGGCAGATTGGCAATCTGCGACGGGTTGGCAACCCGCCCGTGCGTCGCTCGGGGCGCAAAGGCGCATCGGAGGGCCGAGTACCACTCGGCCGCAGGATGGTATCCCAATGTCACTTACATTGCCGGAAAGCTGGGATTCTGCGTTA
>CAZARO010001106.1:0-2272 GCA_964487165.1 uncultured Solibacteraceae bacterium
GACGAGAGAAAGGAAATGTATCGCCCATCGGGACTCCAGCGCGCCGCGCTCTCGCTCTCCGTGCTGAAAGTGAGTTGCCGGCTCTCGGAGCCATCCCACTTGGTAATCCAGATGTTGCTGTTGCGCTTGTCCGCCGTAACATCTGTGGCGGTCACCGCGTAGAGAACCCACTCGCCGTCGGGCGAGACACGCGGCTCGGAAACGTCTTGGAAGCGCGTAAAATCATCGACCTTGACGGCCCGTTGGGCGTTCGCGGCCGCGGCCGCCAGCACGAGCAAACTGACAAACCTTATTCGCATAGACACACCTCTCCCGATTGAATGCGGATGCACGCATAACGTGCTCCGCAATGCCCTTCAGGACATCGTGGCCTTAAAGGGTTGTGATTGTGTTTCTCGTGGACTCCTCTATGGGGAGTAGCGGATGGGTACAGTTTCAACAACGACAGCGATGGCGGTAAACGCGAAGAGTGAACTGAGATGTTGCCATGTTTGAAGATCCATTATCAGGCTCAATAGACCAGTTGTCAATTAAATTTATCGACAATATGGTGATTGGGCTATTATGCAACCTTCTGGTTGCATGTTTCAGGGACATGGGACCCTTTTTGCCCGAAATCGCCGCCGAGAGCCTGGCGCACATCCTCGATCAGATCAGCCACATTCTCAATCCCCACACTGAGCCGGACGATTCCATCGCCAATCCCGCGCGCGTTCCTGATCTCCGCCGGTATGCTGGCATGGGTCATCGTCGCCGGATGGGAGCATAACGATTCCACGCCTCCCAGGCTTTCGGCACAAGCGAAGACGCGAACCCTCGAGCAGAACCGCCGCGCCGCGGCTGAGCCGCCTTCCAGTTCCAGGCTCACCATGCCTCCGAAGGCGTGCATCTGTCGCGCCGCCACTGAACGTCCCGGGTGCGAATCGAGCCCCGGATAGATGATCCTTCGAATGCCTGCGGTGCCGATCAGGGATTCGGCGAGCGCTTGCGCGTTGGCGCAGTGGCGATCCATCCTCACAGCCAGTGTCTTCAGCCCGCGCTGCACCAGGTAACAGTCAAGCGGCCCCGGCACGGCGCCCACGGCATTTTGCAGGAAACGGATTCGCTCCAGCGGTTCACTGCGCCGGGCCATCACAGCTCCGGAGACAACGTCGGAGTGCCCGCTGGCATATTTCGTGGTGCTGTGGACCACCAGGTCGGCACCCAGTTCGAGTGGCCTTTGCAGGTACGGCGTGGCGAAAGTATTGTCGACCGCCGAGAGCATTCCGTCCTCCCGCGCCAGTCCGCTCAGAGCCGCGATATCCAGCACATCGAGCAGCGGATTGGTGGGAGTCTCAATCCACAAAAGCCGTGGACGCCGCAGAGAGCGGATCGCACTGCGATAAGCATCCAAACCGGAACCTTGCGCGAAGGCCACTTCCAACCCCCATGGCACGAATACCTTGTCGAGCAGGCGAAATGTGCCGCCATACAGATCGTGCGAGGCCACCACTCCGTCGCCGGGCCGCAACGATTGCAGCACCGCTGAACAAGCCGCCAGCCCAGACGAGAATGCCGCGCACTCTTCTCCTCCTTCGAGCGAAGCCAGACAGGCTTCCAAGCTGGACCGTGTGGGATTGCCCGAGCGAGAGTAGTCGAATCCGGCCAGTGGCTCTCCCGGCGCAGGCTGCGTGAACGTGGTAGTCAGATGAATGGGCGGAATGGTGGCGCCCGTCTCAGGGTCCGCCGCCTGCCCGATATGAACTGCGCGAGTTTCGAATTCCATGGTCTTTAGCTCCGCTCCCCCGTTGGCGATTGGGCGTAATACTCCATTAGATCGGAGCGCGTGATGAGGCCCGCCAACCGGCCGTCCCGTGTGACCACCACGGCGGTATTGCCGGCCAGCAGCAGGCGGTAAACCTCCTCCAGCGAAACTCGCGAATCCACTTGTGGCATGGGCCGCGCCATAATTCCGCGAAGTTCCACAGTGGACGGCGTACCCTGGTGGCGTAGCGCCCGCATGATGGTGATTTCCTGCACCGCGCCCACCATCTGACCGTTTTCGAATACGGGAAGCTGCGAAATCCCGTGCTTCCGGAAAATCTCGATGGCCTGCTGCAGGGAATTCTCGGGCAACAGGTAGATCAGCTTTCCCTCACGGCCCAGCGCGGTTAGAAGATCGCCCGCCGTAGTCTTCTCGGGTGCCACGTCGGTGAAGCCGTTTTGCGCCATCCATGTGTCGTCATACATCCTGCTCAGGTAGTTCCTCCCGGTGTCTGGGCACAGGACCACG
>CAZARO010001106.1:2282-2576 GCA_964487165.1 uncultured Solibacteraceae bacterium
CGTAGATGTGAGCCGTTGAGCGTACCGCAGCGCCGCGCTGAGCGCCGTCCCGCTCGATCCGCCCAGCAGGATTCCTTCCTGGCGGGCAATCAACCGGGCCGTCTGGAACGAGTCCGCATCGCTGACTCGAATCCACTCATCCACCACCTGCGCGTTCAGCGTGCTGGGCACGAAATCTTCCCCGATGCCCTCCACCTTCCACGATCCGGGAGTGCCGCCACTCAGAATCGATCCTTCAATATCGGCGCCAATAACCTTGATCGCGGGATTCAGGTCTTTGAAATACCGGCCCAC
>CAZARO010001107.1:0-2569 GCA_964487165.1 uncultured Solibacteraceae bacterium
AATCTAGGTCGAGCATCTCGACCGGGTAACCCGTTTTCTCGGCAACGAGGGTCAAAACGCGCTCCTTAACGGAATCGGCGGCACCGTCATGCGAGGGTTTCGTGGCCAGGGTCGCCGGGGCGGACGTGGCTGCTTCGCGTATCTCAGGCCTTATCTCCGGCCTTACCTCAGGCCTGACATCGGCCGCGGGCGGTGGCGGCACGACGGCGGCAAGATCGGGGCGCCGGTCGTGCACGAACCGGATCACGTGGGCCAGAGTGGGAAAATCGCGCAGTTTGAGCTTATCGTCCCGCTCAATCCCATAAGTCTCGCGGACCGTAGCCATCACCTCCGCCTGCTTCACCGTGTCAACTCCCAGGTCCGCTTCCAGGTCCAGGTCCAAGTCAAGCATGTCGATGGGGTAACCGGTTTTTTCCGCGACGAGGGTGAGAATCCTCTGTTTTACCGGGTCCGTTTTCACGGCAGGAATCAATGCGTTCGCCAAGGGGTGAACATTCGTGCCGCCCTCGATTTCAGAAACTGAACTGACGGCTGGAATCGCTGCTTTTGGCGGACTCGCCTTAGCAGGGGGTGCGGGTGGGGCTGGCTTCGATGCGGCGACCGGCTTTGCTGTCGGTGCTTGAAGCGCGGACGCAAGCTCCCTGGGAACTTCGTGGGCGGCCTCCCTGGGCCGCGACGCGATGCCTCGATCTTGCACGCGTAGCGTACGATTCACCACTTCCAGGTCCGCGGTGGGGTATCCCGCCATCCGGCTTAGCCAGGCATTCCAGGCGTTTCCATCGGCAATGCGATATCGATAGCCAAGGGCATTCGGACTGGGACGGGCTTCATCTTTCGTCGTCAGTCGGCGCATCAGGGTCATGCTGATTTGTGAGCCGAACCCGGCCCCCAGCCTTAACGCATACTCGACGGGATAGGCACCGCCTTTGGACAAATTCAGCGGGCCAAGGTCGGGATCGACCTCCTTGAAGTTGGCCACGGGCGGCACACACCCGGTTTCGAGTGCTTTCACTGCCACCACATCTTCGATGCCGGCACCCATGGCATGGCCAGTGAAGCCCTTGGTATTGGCAATAATGATGCGATCGGCGGCGGCTCCAAAAACTCGGCGCAAGGCATTGACTTCCGCGGCGGCGCTACCGCCGCGGGCAGGCGTGTATGTCTCGTGGGACATGAACATCATCTGGGAGGCCATTTGATCCCGCGAAATGCCGCTGGATAATTCCACACCAGCCACCAGGTCCTCCATCAATTGGCTGATGTGCTGAATATCAAGACGAGTGCGGTGGAAAGCGCTATTTAGAGTTTTTGTGCCCAACACCTCACAAATGGGGCGCAGTCCCCGCTCACGGGCAGCATCCTGGCTCTCCACCACTAGGGCCGCAGCGCCCATGCCGATTATCATGCCGTTGCGGCGGCGGTCAAAGGGAAGGGCCGTTTCTTCGACCACCTCACCGGTGGCTGCCGCGCCGGTAGACAAAAATCCGGCGCCCAGCCACCCAATCATACTGTCGGACGTGATATCGTCCGCGGAAACGACCACCACGCGGCGGCAGCGCCCAGTCCGAATCCAGTCCTCTGCCAGCGCCACAGCTTGTGTCGTGCTCGCGCAGGCGGCGTTCACCTGTGTGTTGGGGCCACGGGCGCCGATTAACTCTGCGAACTGGGCGTGCGCCATGGATATGATGCGGAACAGGAATTGGCGGTCGAATACATAAGGCTGTGCATCGATGGCGGCGCGCAACTCATCCATGGACCTTTCTATTTCCGCCGCTAAGCTGGACTCGCCGTTCGAACCGTTTATTCGCTCGCGCAAGTTCTTCAGCAGGGCCAACTGCTCGCGGCGGGACCGGTCCTCGTAGTACTTCGCACACTCTTGCGTAAGGGAGTCAAGACCCGGATAAACGCTGGCAAAGATCACTCCGGTTTCATCTCTCAGAGCGTCGGGCAATCCCCATCGCTCGGGTAGCTGCGTGTTTTTGCTCGTGGTCTTATAGCGCAATATCAGCGGAATACCCGCATCGCGCAAGGCGTCGATGCCGGCAGCGATAGCCAGGCTCGCGTTGCGGTCGAAGGCGGCCACGCGTTCAGCGGGAATGCCGAATTCTTTCGCTAGATCGAAGGCGCCGCCGCGGCCTGCCAGCTTGATGACGTCCGCCAGATTATCGATGGACTCAAAAGTGGGTTGGCCGCCCCCGTTCTTAGAGAGCCGCGTGATGTGCTTGTCCAAAATGTCGCGTCGAAAACGCATGGGGATCACGTCGATGAATTGATCGCCCCGCAGAATTCGGCTGACATTGGTGTCATCGAAAATGCGCTCGGTGCCGGGCAAGCCTAGCGCCGCTCCGGTGATGGTGACGGACCGGGGGGGTACGGAGCCGTTCCCGGCATGGTAAATCTTCCAGCCGCGGTCGAGAACCTCGGCGAACAAGCGTCCCAGAGCCACCTCGCGATCGCCGGTGAGTGGACTAACCGAAGCGCTGGAATCCTTTGCTGCTGGAGCTGTCATCGGCATCGTCGCGCCGGGGACAGACGGTGCGGGACGAGACGCGATCGCGACCATCCTGGT
>CAZARO010001108.1:0-2567 GCA_964487165.1 uncultured Solibacteraceae bacterium
GCGGCGGCGTGGGCATCGGCTATTCGCAACATGCCGGCATGGTGGTGGTGGCCGACGGCACCGAGGAATCGGAGCGGCGCCTGGAGCGCGTGCTGACTGCCGACCCACAGATGGGCGTGATCCGCCATGCCGACGCGGGGTACGAAGAGGCCGTACGGTTCGCGCACGATCACCACATCCGCCGTCCCATGGAATCCTGATGGGCGCGCCGGCTTGCTTACGCACGCGGCTCGGAAGTGCCTTGTGACGGTTCTCCCGCCACGCGAGGCTCGCGCGCTGGCCGTCTGGAATTGCAGTCAACTTATCACGCTCGCCGGACCGCCACGTCCGCGCCGCGGCGCCGAGATGCGCGAACTCGGCGCGATCCGCGACGGCGCCCTGCTGGTGCGCGCCGGGCGCATCGAGCGCGTGGGCACGCGTGCCGAGATCGAGCAGGCCGCGGGCGGCGACGTGGAGGTGGTGGACGCAGGCGGCCGCATCGTCATGCCCGGCTTCGTGGATGCGCACACCCATCCGGTCTTCGCGGGCACACGGGCCGACGAATTCGAGGAGCGCATGCAGGGCACCTCGTACGCTGAAATTGCCGCGCGCGGCGGAGGCATCCGGTCGACGGTGAGGCACACGCGGGCAGCCAGTGAGGACGACTTGCTGGCGGCGGCGCGGCGCTATCGCGGCTGGTTCCTGCGCGGCGGCACCACCACCGTGGAGGCGAAATCGGGCTACGGCCTGTCGCTCGACGCGGAATGTAAAATGCTGCGCGTGATGGCGCGATTGTCGGCCGAAGGGAGCGTGCGCTACGTGCCCACATTTCTGGGCGCGCATGAAGTGCCGGACGAATATCGCGGCCGCATGGACGACTACATCGAGCTGATAGTGGAGGAGATGATTCCGCGGATTGCGGCGG
Organism: uncultured Solibacteraceae bacterium; assembly: GCA_964487165.1. GTDB lineage: Bacteria > Acidobacteriota > Terriglobia > Bryobacterales > Bryobacteraceae > PALSA-129. Next base: position 905 of record CAZARO010001108.1, read on the forward strand.
AGCATTTGGCGGAGTTTTGCGACGCGTTCGTCGAGCCTTCGGTCTTCCCGGTGGAAAAGGCGCGCGTGGTTTTGCAGGCGGCGCAGCGTGCCGGGCTGCGGTTGCGGCTGCATGCCGACCAGTTCAGCCCGGATTACGGTTCGCTGCTGGCGGCGGAACTGGGCGCGGACACGGCGGACCATTTGGAGTCCTCCGGTCCGCGCGGGCTGGAGGCGCTGCGGGCGGCGGGGGTGATGCCGGTGTTGTTGCCCGCATCGGTATACGCGTTGGGCTCGGCGCACTATCCCGCCGCGCGGGCGATGATCGACATGGGGCTGCCGGTGGTACTCGCCACGGATTTCAATCCGGGTTCGTCACCTACGGCGTCGATGCCCATGGTGCTCTCGCTGGCGGCGACACAATTGAAAATGACGGCGGCGGAGGCCATTGCCGCAGTCACCATCAATGCGGCGTATAGCTTGCGGCGGGGGGCGGAAATCGGGTCGCTCGAAGCTGGAAAACAGGCCGATTTCGTGGTCCACGATTGCGATGACTTCAGGGAACTCCCCTACTTCTTTGGGCGCGATCCTGCCATAGGAGTATACCTGGGTGGTATTTGTATTTACAAATTATTCCAGTATTCATGATCGAAATCACGTTTTCAAACGTCTAAGCAAGTAGACGGGAAAATGCTATGAATCAGAGCGCGGAAGCCAAACTGCAAGAATTGCGAAGCAAGACGACGCAGCAGCTGGTGTCGTTAATCAGCAACAAACTGGATCGCGGGTTGGCCTATGCGCGCGTGCTAAACGGCGAGGGCCGTTCGGCTTGGGCGTCAACGGAGCTTTTCGCGGAAAATGCCGAGCGGGCGTTGGCGGATGCCAGCGCATGGATGGCGTTGCTCCGCGAGGCGACGCAAATGGAACGCCTGCGGCTGGAATTCAAGCTATCCCAATTGCGCCTCGCCTTGGATCGCGCGCGTGTGCTCCAGATGCACGTGCAAGCGGCCTGCTAGCATTCCAAGCTTAAGCCATTTTAATCAACGTTTACCCGCGGGAAGTACCCATTTCCGTCGGGTCGCCAGAGTCGGTCGAGGTGGTGCTCTGCTATAGTCTGTTATGTATCGAAGGCTCTTTGTGTTCAACGGGTTGTGCGACAGGCGGTAGGCCGTATCGCTTCCCGCGGTCCGCGATACACGCTATACAGTAACATGAGACCGAGTGATTATAGCTATCAACGCCCACTCTTAGAGATCAAGCTGCAAAACCTGCTCTCATTCGGCCCTAAGTCTGCGTCGCTCAGATTGGAGAACCTGAATATCCTTATCGGGCCCAACGCGGCTGGCAAGTCAAATTTGATCGAAGCCTTGTCGCTTATGCGGGCTACGGCCGTGCCGGAAACGTCCCCGCCAACGAACGCCGACCTCCGTGGAGTAGTGAGGCGCGGCGGAGGTGTTAACGAGTGGATTTGGAAGGGTGGAGGGGCGAGATCGGCGTCCGTAGATGTAGTGGTTCATAATCCGAAAGGCAAACAGCCACTCCGGCATGTACTGTCCTTTCGGGGCGATGCCCAGGGCTTCGGTCTGGAAGACGAGCGCATCGAGAACGAAACGCCCTACGGGGGTCAGAGCGAGCCCTACTTTTACTACCAATTCCAGAATGGACACCCCGTTGTTAACACCATC
>CAZARO010001109.1:0-2563 GCA_964487165.1 uncultured Solibacteraceae bacterium
GTCGTGCGGAACACCCCGATGTAGAGGGATTCCGCGGCGCTTCGCGGAGCGCCGATGATGAACGCGGCGGCACCATTCATCCACCGGTATCCGCGGCCGGCTTCCTGCCAGCCTGGCCCCAGACACGCAGCGAACACGGGGTCGCCCAGGTTGACGAAGTGCGGCACTTCCTCGCGCCAATCCGAATCAGCCGTCTGGCGGAAGCGCACGGTAACGTTGTGCAGCACCTCGCCGTCGAAGCGGTACGCCGCGGCGCCACCGGCATCCAGCGCGCGGCGTGCCAGGGACTGCGGCAGCACGTATTTCGAGAGCAAGTCCGCGGGCGCCTGAATGCGCGCTTCGGAACCGGGGGCCAGGTACACGCCCGGAATCTCCATGGCGCGAAACGGCAGGTCGGCGATGCCCGACCAGAAGAGTTCGGTATCGATTCCGTCCAGCAGGATGAGACTTCCCGGCCGGGAGGCGTGGACCTCTTCCACGCCCAGCGCCAGCGACTCCACTTTTTCGGCGTGGCCGTGGGTCCAACGCGCGATGGAGGTCGAAGCCGCCAGGCTGGTCCCCAGGTAGGCCACCAGCGGCAGAGCGGCGGCGATTTTCCAGGCGGCGCCCTGCTCAAGCGCACGATCTACGGCCCACGCCCCGGCGATCGCCAGTCCAATGGAAGGGACGGCCAGGTAGTAGTCCATCCGGTGATCGGGCAGCACCAGGTAAGGCCCCAGCGAGATGGCGAACCAGGCCAGGCCGAACGCGCCGGCGTACTGGCGGCGGTACAAGCTCCATACCAACAACGCCGCTGCTCCGGCGGTAATCAGCGCCGTGAGGACGGCGGCCAATCCGGATGGCATCCAGCCAAAGGCGGCGGCACGTACCGGGCCCAAAGCCCACGCCCAATACGTCCAAAAGGTGTCGAAAATGCGGGCGTCCAGCCGCGGCGCGTACACCCCGGCGGCAGGGAGCGGGGAGAAGCGGAAATGCGCCCACATCGCCAGTGCGGACAGGGCGAACATCGGGAGGACTTTCTTCAAGAGCTTGGGCGCAAAGCAGAGCGCATAGGCGGCGGCCAGCGCGGGGTAGACGACGGCGGTCTCCAGCGCGCCCAGGCCCAGCACGAAGGCGATCCACTGCCCCACCCACCAGGCGCGCCTGCCGGCCTCGGCGTAACGCAACAGCAGGTAAAACGCCAGCAGCAGAAAGAAGGCGCAGAGAACCTGGTTATAGATGGAGCTCCAGGCGAGCGCCGGCGCCAGGCCGCAGTTCACCAGCCAAAGCAGTTGGGCGGCGAACGCCGCCACGCGCGACTCCGCCAGTTTCCCCACGATGGCGCCCAGAAGCAGCAGGCTGGCCGCCTGGGTGACGAAGGCGCAGAAGTGGAACGGTAACGCGTCCACCCCGAACACCGAAGAAAGCCCCAGCCAGTAGAGGTTCTCGCCGAGAGGCCTCATGTTGCCGTGCGCTTTGGGTGCCAGCAGCGCCCGCGGAAGATCGCCGACGGAGGCCACGTCATGACGGAGATTGAGCCAGCCGAAATCGTCGGCGAAGAACCACGTGGTGAGGCTTGGCCAGTAGATCAGCAGGAGAAGAAGCAGCGGAAAGACACGCCAGGCGCTGGAGCGGAGCCGCGACATCGTAATACCGATGGTAGCTCGCCCCGTGCCGGCCGTTCCGTCTTACACCTGCCGGCCGTGCGAACTGAAGACGGGCTCCTGGGTGAAGAGCCGAGCGAGAAACCGGAGAATCGCGCGAATCATCGCATCGCTCCTTTCCAGTTGCATAGACGCGGAGCGGCCGGAGAAGGTTGCAGGGGAGCGACGGCCGGCGGGGCGGACTTCTTACACCGGCCGTCTGGCTGGCGCCCCGACCAACCGGACCACAACCTCCGGCGTGTTCATAAGCGAGCCTACGGCCTTCTTCAGGGCGCCCTGGACGCTGGGGTTCAGGCCCTCCGCTTCGGTCTCGAATATATAAACACGGCCATCTCCGCTTGTGCGACAGATGCCCTCGCAAAGGACGGCGCTGCCGCTTTTTGCCAGGACATCTCTAATGTGTCTGTTCTCCATCAGCACCGGGAAGATCTCAAAGGTTTCTTTCTCCACGCCCACTCTCTGATAAATCCAGAATCTCAGGGCGGTTCCCGTACGTATTGTCTGGGCGTCCTGGCGGAAGGCCCGTCGGCAGGCTTCCAGGCTTTTGAGATCGGCTTCTTTGAGAGGCATCGAGGCTCCTTCCAAATTGCAGTCTATTATACCCCCGCTGACTCAATTGATTCTCGCAATTCCGGCCGCACGACGGCACGGGGCCGAAAGGAGTCTGCGAACGCACACTCACCAATCCGCAGGACGGTAGAAGGGAGCGCAATTATGTCCGCCGATTCGTGTATACTGCGCCGCCGGAGGAGCCAGGTGCCAAACTTAGGGAGGCGATTGCGCGTGCTAGGTCGCAAATCGATTGGTGAAGCGGCGCCCTACGGCTGCCCGAGGGAATCGAGGATGGAGCGGGAGACCGGGATCGAACCGGCGACCAACAGCTTGGAAGGCTGAGACTCTACCACTGAGTTACTCCCGCT
>CAZARO010001110.1:0-2562 GCA_964487165.1 uncultured Solibacteraceae bacterium
CAAAGTCATTCGCATCGATCAGTCGCCCATCGGGCGCACGCCCCGCTCGAATCCCGCCACCTATACCGGGCTTTTCACGCTCATTCGCGACCTTTACGCCATGCTGCCGGAATCGCGCGAACGCGGCTACAAACCGGGACGCTTCAGCTTCAACGTCAAGGGTGGGCGCTGCGAAGCTTGCCAGGGCGACGGCCTCAAGCGCATCGAAATGAACTTCCTGCCGGACGTCTATGTGACCTGCGATGTGTGCCGCGCGCGCCGCTACAATCGCGAAACGCTGCAGGTGAAATTCAAGGGCCATTCCATTGCCGACATGCTGGATGCCACCGTGGAAGAAGCGCTTCCGCTGATGGAAAACTTCCCGCAGATTCGCGCCAAGCTGCAGACCCTGCTCGACGTGGGCCTGGGGTACGTACACCTGGGCCAGTCTTCCACCACGCTTTCCGGAGGCGAGGCGCAGCGCATCAAGCTGGCCAAGGAACTGAGCAAGCGCCAGACCGGCCGCACCTTTTATCTGCTGGACGAACCGACCACCGGCCTGCATTTCGACGATGTCCGCAAACTGCTCGACGTGTTGCAGCGGCTGGTGGCGCTGGGGAATACGGTAGTGGTGATCGAACACAATCTGGATGTCATGAAGACCGCCGATTGGATCATCGACATGGGTCCCGACGGCGGCGAATACGGCGGACGGGTGGTGGTGGCCGGCACGCCCGAGCAGGTCTGCCGGTCGAAGAAAAGTTATACCGCCGAGGCGCTGCGCAAGGTGCTGGGTGGAGGAGCGGCAGCGGCATGAGCAAGTATTCCCGGAAGCCTCTGGAGTTCGCCGGCTTGCGGACGGTCGGTCTGCAGGAGCGCGGCGGCAAGGTGAAAATCGCGGACTTCGCGATCCCGTATCGCAAAGGGTCGGGGCTAGCCGGGTGGCTGGATTCGCTGCCCCACCTTCTGGCGGCCGATTCGTTTCGCGCGGTGGTGGAAGCCCTGGCGGCGGCGCGCGCCGCCAGGCGCGCCATCATCTGGGGGCTGGGCGGCCACGTCATTAAATGCGGGCTCGCTCCGGTGCTGATCGATCTCATGCAGCGCGGCTACGCCACGGCATTTGCGCTCAACGGATCGTCCTCCATCCACGATTTCGAACTCGCCATCGCCGGGCACACCAGCGAAGACGTGGAGGCCGTGCTGCCGGATGGCCGCTTTGGCGCCGCCGAAGAGACCGGGCGATTCATGAATCAGGCCATCGTCGACGGTGTCGGCAAAGAGTTGGGGATGGGCGAAGCTCTGGGCGCCTGGTTGTCGCGCAGCGCCATGGGTTCGCGCACCGGCAGCCTGCTGGCGCAGGCCTATCTGCACTCCACGCCGGTGACGGTGCACGTGGCCATCGGAACCGATACCCCGCACACTCATCCGGCAGCCGACGCCGCCGCTATCGGCAGCGCGACGCATCGCGATTTCCGCCTTTTTGCGGCTTGCGTGACCGAACTGAACGGCGGCGGCGTCTATCTGAATGTGGGGTCGGCCGTCATCTTGCCGGAAGTTTTCCTGAAGGCCGTTTCCGCTGTGCGCAACCTGGGCCATCCGCTGGGCGGATTCACCACCGTCAACTGCGATTTTCTGCAGCACTACCGGCCGCGCGTGAATGTGGTGGAACGGCCGCACGCCGGCGGCGCGGGCGGGCGCGGGTACGCGCTTACCGGGCACCACGAGCTGATGATTCCGCTGCTGGCCGCCGCCCTCATCGAGAAGGATTCATGACCGACGAGCAGCCCGTCATCGTACCTCCGCCCGCGGAAGCGGAGCGCGTCCCGTTCTGGGGATACGCCGACGTGTTCCTGATTGCCGGGCTGGCGCTGCCGTGCATGTTTCTGGGCTGGGGGCTGGTGCGCCTGGCAATGGCGGCCGGCCATCTGCACTTCGCCCGCGGAGCGCAAGCGGTCAACGAAATGCTGGCCGGCTACATCCTGCTGTTTGCCGCCCTGGCGTTCATTTTCCGGGTACAATACGATCGCCCTTTCTGGCGTTCGCTGGGGTGGACCAGGCCGCGCATTCCCTTCGTCTGGTGCGTGGCCGGCGGCTTCCTCACCACCCTGCTGGTGGGCCTGGTGGCACTGCTCATCCACACCCCGCCCAGCAGCGGTCCGTTGATGGACATGATGAAGGACCGCACCTCCCTTATTCTGATGGCGATCTTCGGCAGCACTGCCGCCCCGTTGTTCGAGGAGTTGGCCTTTCGCGGCTTCCTGCAGCCGCTGTTGGTGCGCAACCTGGGCGCCATCGGCGGGGTGGCGCTGGCAGCGGCTTTATTCGGTGGGCTGCACTACTCCGAATACGGCGATTCGTGGCGTTCGGCCCTGCTGGTAGCCGTGGCCGGCGCGGCTTTCGGCTGTATGCGCCAGTGGACCGGATCGACTGCGGCCGCGGCCATCATGCACGCTTCTTTTAACGGGCTGCAATTTGTAGCGATTCTCGCGCCCGGGAAAAGTGGATTGCACTAGCGACGCAAGCCTTGATTCTGCACTGGCGGGCTTCAGCGCGGCTTTAATCCCGGGCTTGCGCCCGGCTCTG
>CAZARO010001111.1:0-2555 GCA_964487165.1 uncultured Solibacteraceae bacterium
AGACCTATCAGATGTATGAAGGCTTCAAGGTGCGGGCCCATCTTCCCAAAGTGAATACCGAACTGCTGCGCAAGTCGGTCCCCAAGTTTTGGGCTCGGCTTGAAGGGCGGGATGAGGATTTTGGAAAAGATCTGGCGCAGGCCATCCTGGTTTCGCATTTGGAAATGATCGTTGCGATCCTGGATTTCCTGGGTGTACCGCACGAAAACGGGTTCTTCGCCAAAGATATGGACCCGAAACCGTTCTTCACGGAGGGTTGGGAAGACCGGGTGTATCAACATTTCCGGGATCGATTTCCGGAGCCGCTTATTGTTTTTTACGTGAACCATTTGAGGTGGGAGTTGCTGGGAGCTACCGAACTATATAGCCCAGTTTCTCCTAGCGCTGCCTGAGTTCGGCCAGCGGCGTGCAGTTGAGACGTGCGAACCATGACAGTTCCTGGACCGGGTCGGTCGCCGGGTAGTTTCCGGAGACCCTCTCATAACGCGGAAGCCATAGGTGCTGAACAATATCCGGGCGTTTTGTCGGGTTTTGTTGGTGCCCACCCCTTACTACCAGGTGTGGCTTTTTTCAATATGAGCTACCGCTCATGCGCCACTTCACCCTATTGGGTCCTCTGCGAATCCGGAACCGAATCGGTCGTCCACACACAAACGAGGTGCCTGACGTGAATCATTGCGATTTCCATTATTCCCATCTTCTACCCAAGAAACCGGGTATTCTCCCTCTCGAGGAGACGATGACGAAACAGTGCCGGCGGTGTGGCGCGGAGTTTGTCACGCGATCCCGGATTCGGAAGCGCTGCGACACATGTCAGACGGTGGTTTCCGCCGAAAAACAGAAGAAAGCCAATGAGCGCCTCAAGGCCCGCAGGGCCGCCCGGCGCCTGTGCTTGCTGAAGGCCTGCTAGCCCTCAGTCGATTCCACGGCACTCTCACGGCAGCCTTTGCACCGGCAGTTGGACTATTCGCTCTCGTGCCACGGCTGCCGGTATGTCGGGGCTAGGTGGGTAAATTCACCCACTCGAGAGCCAGAATCGCCCGGGAAGTGGTCCCTGTAACCCAGTTTTAGCGGTGTGGCCCGCTCTCGTGGAACGGGCCCGTCCCTAATTTGTGCAAACTCACCACAGCCTGAGCCTCAGCCGATCGTCCTTCACCCACCGGCCCCATCTTCTCAGCCGTTTTGAACTTCACAGAAACCCTATCCAACTCCAGTGCCAAGGTCTCCGCCAACCGTTGGCGGATGGCTTCCCGGTAATCCTTCAACTTGGGCCGCTCCAGAATCACCGTGGAATCCACGTTGACGATGCGGTATCCCAGGGCCTCCGCCAATTTCTGCGCATGCTGCAGAAATACCAGGCTGTCGCAGTCCTTCCAGCGGGGATCGGTATCGGGAAAATGCATGCCGATGTCCCCCAGCGAGGCTGCTCCCAGAATGGCATCCGTAATGGCGTGCGACAGCACGTCGGCGTCGGAGTGGCCTTCGAGGCCGAACTCACTGGAAATCGTGATGCCGCCCAGAATTAACGGCCGGCCGGCGACCAGACGATGCACGTCCCAACCGATCCCCGACCGGTATTCGCTCACTGCGCGTCCTTGGTGATTTCCTCGCGGAAGAAGAGGTGCGCCAGGTCCATATCCCCCGGCTTGGTGATTTTGATGTTGCGGTCGCTGCCCATCACCACGCTCACTTCCACATCCAGGCGCTCCACCAGGCTGGCTTCGTCCGTTCCGATGAAGCCGTCGGCGCGCGCCGCCTCGTACGCGCGCTGCAGCAGTTCGTAGCGGAAAACCTGGGGCGTCTGCGCCATCACCAGTTTTTCGCGCGGCAGGGTGGCGCGGATGCGCACGTGGCTGGTCCCGCGGATCACCTGCTTAACGGTATCCACGGCGGGGAGCCCGACGATAGCCGCGCCGGTTTCGGCCGCTTCATCCAGTACCTTATCGATGGTTTCCATGTCGATGAAGGGACGAACGGCGTCGTGTACCGCTACCAGGTCGGTGGAGGGATCCAGGCTGTTCAACGCGTTGCCCACCGATTGCTGGCGGCTGTTTCCCCCCTCCACGGCGCGCACGGAGCTGCCCGGAAAGCCGCGCGACAGCATGCCGCCGACCCACTCGAGATCTTCGGGGCGAACTGCCACCACCACTTCGTCGACGCGCGGGGACGCTATGAATTTGCGTACCGTGTGCATCAGAATGGGCGACCCTTCGAGCAGCATAAACTGCTTGCGGCTGGTGCCGGTCTTCTCGGCGGAGCCTTTACCCATACGGGTGCCCAGGCCTGCCGCGGGCAGTATCACGGCGACTTTCATGTGCATTACGATTCTATCGTGGTTTTCTCGGGCGGGACATTGCCCATCGGCTGCGGGTCGCTCTTGCGCACCGGACGGTCGTGCCGTTCCGGCGCGGAAGCCGAATGCATGCGGTCGTCGAACTTGCCGAAAATCATCTTCCCGGCGGTGGTCTGCAAAACGCTGGTCACGGAAATGTCGATGGTCTTGGAGATCATCTTCTTGGCGTTGTCCACCACCACCATCGTGCCGTCGTCCAGGT
>CAZARO010001112.1:0-2554 GCA_964487165.1 uncultured Solibacteraceae bacterium
CAGGCCCAGAATCTCGTATTCCGTATCGGCGCGCTGGGTGGTGGCAGGCCGCGCGGCGGAACCGGCCGGCAGGTACACGGACGGTGCAATTCCGAGTCCCCAGATGGAGCGGAATCCTCGCGGCAACACGCCGATCACGGTGTAGGGGTGGCCGCTGAAGACGAGCTTGCGCCCGATGACATTCGGGTCGCTGCCCAATTGGCGCTCCCAGAAGGCCCGCGTCACCACCACCGTATCGGGCGTGTCACGCACCGTTTCGTCGGTGAATATGCGGCCCTCGGCCACGTTGATGCCGAGCATCGTGAAGTAGCGCGGGCTCACGGTCTGCGCGAAGATGCGCTGCGGCTCGCCGCCGCGATCCCACATAAGGTCATCGATGCGGTAACCGGAGCACGCTACGCCTGGAGTGTCCTCGCAAACGTCGTGCAGATTCAGCCAGGAAATCCGATTGCCGTTGCCCACCCAAAGGCCGGTAAGCGCTTCCGGGCGCGCCGCTGTCACGGGTTGCAGAACCACGGCGTTCACTACGCTGACCAGCGCCGTGCCGAAACCGGTGCTGAGGCCGAGCGAGAGGCACGCCACCGCGAGCAGCGCTTTGCTGCGGCTCAGCCCGCGCCAGGCGTAGCGCAAGTCCTGGAGCACGCCTTCCACGGCGGCGGGAAACCAGATGTAGTGCGCCGCTTCGCGAGCCAGCGTGGTGTTTCCCATCCGCAAGTTGACCGCGCGGCGCGCCATCTCCGGAGCGATGCCGGAATCGCGCTGCTCGCGCTCGGCCAAAGCGCGGTGGAACTCGAGCTCTTCGGCAAGTTCGCGCTCGCGCCGGTTGCGATGAAACAGATACTGGAGTCTTCGAAGCAAGCGCATAAGTTTCCTCGTCTATGTGGTCCGCAGCACGCGCAGAATTGCGGTCACCACGAAATCGAATTCGCGCGACTGCGCCGCCAGGTGCTTCCGGCCGGTTGGCGTGAGGGTGTAGAAGCGTGCGCGGCGGTTATTTTCCGATGCGCCCCACTCGTCCTTCACCCAGCCATTCAACAGGAGCCGCTGCAGCGCCGTGTATAAGGAGCTTTCGCCGAGCTCGAGAACTTCGTCGGACGACGCGCGAATGTACTGGGCGATGGCGTAGCCGTGGCGCGCCCCACCGGCGAGAGACTTGAGAATCAGCAGGTCCACGGTGCCGCCGGGGAGGTCTGGTGGTATGCGCTCGCGTTGTCCCATCGTGGTATGAGGGGAGTATGAAGCAATTCGCGGATGTTGTCAATCCCCCTCGTGATGCGAGGGGAAGTAGATTATTCCCGCAACTCGACAATCGTCGCCCCGGCGCCGCCTTCCTGCTGTGGCGCCTGGTAGAACTTTGCCACGTGTGGATGGTGAGCCAGCATCTCCGCGATCATCCTCTTTAACACTCCCATGCCGTGGCCGTGTACGATGCGGACGCGGCTGGCCGTCGCCATCACCGCGCGATCCAGAAATTCGTCTACCGCGTCGCGCGCTTCTTCGGCGCGCTGGCCGATTACGTTGATCTCCTGATGCACCGGCGCCAGCTCCGGCGCGGGACGGTAGGTGACATTGCGCGGCAGCTTGTTGGACGCGGCGGTCTCCGGGAGCACCTCAATCACGTCGTCCTCGGAGACCTGCATCTTCATGAATCCGGCCTCCACTTCAATGCGGCCGTTCGATAGCTTGCGCCGCACCGTGGCCGGATCGCGCACGTCGCGCAGGCGCACGCGCGCGCCTTCCGCGATGCTCAGCGGCTGGATGCGGTCCTGGCGGGAATCGTCCTGCGTGGCCAGCACGGTGGTGGAAAAATCTTGGCGCAGCTCGCGCTTCGCCTTGGCCACGCGGCGCTGCGCTTCCTGCTCCGCCTTGCGCTTGTCGGCGCCCTGCCCGATCTTGCCGAGAGTGTCCTGCGCCTGCTCCTCGAACTTCGCGAGCGCTTGTTCCGTGCGGCGCTCCAACTCCTTCAACTTGGCTGTTTCGCGCTTCTCCCATTCGCGCGCCAGTTCCTTATCGTGCCTTTCGGATTCCGCCAACTGCTCGCGGAGTTTCTGCTCCAGGGTCTGCGCCTCTTCGATGCGGCGATGCAGTTCGGCCAGGAAGCGCGTGACGTCGCGCTCGCGGTCGCTCATGGACCGGCGGGCGCGCAGCATGATGTCTTCCGGCATTCCCAGGCGCGTGGCGATCTCGAGCCCCGCCGACTTCCCCGGCAGACCCAGCCGCAGCTGAAACGTGGGCTCGAAAGTTTCTTCGTCGAAGCCCATCGACCCGTTGACAACTCCTTCGGTGGACGCGCCGTAGATTTTGAGCGCCATCAGATGGGTGGAGATCAGCGTGAACGCGCCGGCGGCACGAAAGTGTTCCACGATCGCCACTCCCAGCGCGCCGCCTTCTTCGGGATCGGTAGCCGAGCCCAGTTCGTCGAGGAGCACCAGCGAATCGGGCGTCACATCGAGCGCCATCTCGCGAATGTTGGTGACGTGGGCGGAAAAGGTGCTGAGATTTTCCTGGATGGACTGGTAGTCGCCGATATCCGCCAGCACCTGCGAAAAGAGCG
>CAZARO010001113.1:0-2554 GCA_964487165.1 uncultured Solibacteraceae bacterium
ACGCCCTTTTCCGCGTTCACGAAGGTGGCCGAAAGATCGGTCAGCGATGCCCCGCCGGTCTGGTCCCAGAGGTATTGCGCCAGCGATTCCAGCCCCTTGTCGCGCGCGATGGACGCCTTGGTGCGGCGCTTGGGCTTGTAGGGCAGGTAAAGGTCTTCGAGCTCATTTTTTTCGAGCACCGCGTCGATGCGCGCCTTGAGTTCCGGAGTCAGCTTGCCCTGTTCGGCGATGGTATCGAGCACGGTTTTACGGCGCTCCTCCAGTTCGCGGAAATACTCCAGCTTTTCTTGAATCTCGCGAATTTGGACTTCGTCCAGGTTGCCGGTGGCCTCCTTGCGGTAGCGCGCCACGAACGGCACGGTGGCGCCTTCGTCGAGCAGTCCGATGACGGCCAGCGCGCCCTTCAGCGGAACGGCGATCTGCTGGGCGATATGGATGAGGACGGGGGTAGAAAGTGCGATTGGTTCAGGCATGAATTGAGGACACTTTTATGATGCCACGGCTGCGTCGGGCTAGCCGATTTCGCGCCAGATGCGTGCGGAGGCGAACAGCACCAAATGGCGGACGTTCGTGGTGGCAATCACAGTTTCGTCGCCGGCGCTAACGAGGGCCCCTGCCTGCGCGGCGGGGATCATGTCGGCATCCAATGAGGCATCGTCGGCCGATTGCCGCCCCATGTTTCGGGCTGTTGCCCAGAACTCGGCAGCCCTCAGCATCACCGTCGTCGTGATTGGCGCTACCTGAGCATGCTCTTCAAGGCGTCCAGGCGGCTGAGTCCGCTCTCCTTGCCTGCTCGAAGCAACTCGCGGCGCACTTCGTAATCCGCAATCTCCGGAATGACGACCTCGACACCCCTATAAGCAAGACTTGCGAGCCAGTTCTTTCACGCCCCGGTTTCAGGGGAACTCTTGGGATTCGTGATCATTCCAAGCGGACCGGCGTCCAGCAGGACGACCATGCTCATACAAAAAGCTTGTAGCCCTCGGGACGATCCTCGTCCAGGGAGCGGCGCAAGACTTCGAAGGTCTCCTGCTGTTCCGTCTCATCGCCCTGCATCCACTCGTCTAATAATTTCGCGAGCGCGGACGGATCCAGCTTCGGGCCACACGGCGACTCTTGGTGCGGAGGCACTTGAAATGATTCGTCGGAGTTGGATGTCTGCGGCATTCTTCCACTTCCGATTCTACTCCTCTCTTGCCCGTGACTTACTTCGCCTCGCGAATCTGCTGACTCAGATACCGCTCGTAGCCGAGTTCCTTGACCTGGTGCAGTTGCGCCTCCAGCCAGTCGACGTGCGCCTCCTCATCTTTGAGCAGCATCTCGAATAGCTCCCGCGAGGCGTTGTCTCCCTCTTCGCGCGCGAGCTTGACGGAGTTGTTGTACATCTCCACCGCATTCAGCTCCAGCTTGAGATCGTTCTCGAGCTGCTCCTTCACATTTTGACCGACCTTGATCTGCAGCAACTCGGTCATACTCGGCGTCCCGTCCAGGAAGAGGATGCGCTCCATCAGCACTTCGGCGTGCTTCATCTCGTCGATGGATTGCTTCTTGATGAACTTCGCCAGCTTCTCGTATTTCCAGTTCTCGCACATCTCGGCATGGAGGAAGTACTGGCTGATGGCAGTCAATTCCTCTTTGAGGGCCGAGTTCAATTCGGCAATCACCTTCGGGTTTCCACGCATGGCTGGATTGTAATTCATTTGCAATTTTGAGCGCAAGGACATCTTCGAAAGTTGCAATCCGGAGTTTACCGGTCCCGAAGAACCGGGAATTTAGGAGTTTTCGAGCTTTTATATTAGTTTTCAGTTGACACTGAGTTGCAAGTGAGTTGAAATATATTTTCGAGGACGCCACATGCTCCGCACCATCCTATTCCTCATCTTTTCGTTCTCCCTTCCCGCCGCCGACGGGGGGAGTCTCGCCGGCACGGTCGCCGACCCCTCCGGAGCCGCCATTCCCGCCGTCTCCGTCACCGTGCGCAATGCCGATACTGCCGCGATCCAGCGGACGCAAACGGACGCCGGCGGAAGCTACTCTTTTTCCGATCTCCCCGCCGGCCGCTACACCATCGAAGCCGAACATACCGGATTCAGTCCGTACGCCCAGCCCACGCTCGAAATCGCGGCAGGCGGTACCCGGCGGGTAGATATCGCGATGAATCTCGAGTCCCACAACGATACCGTGACGGTGACCGATTCCCCCACGCAGGTGCAAACAGCCGACACGCAGACCGGTGGCACTCTCAACGCTACGAAGATGGCTGCCATTCCGGTGAACGGGCGCAGCTTTACCGATCTGCTGGCGCTGCAGCCCGGCGTGGTTCCGGCCAGTTCCCAGCAGCCGAACGCCGTGATTATGGCGGGATGCACCAGCGCACCGCCTTCCGGCGACCTGAATCCCGGTAACCTCTCGGTAAGCGGCCAGCGCGAGACAGCCAACGGGTTCACAGTGAACGGCGTCTCCGCCCAGGAGGATTTCAACATGGGCGCAGCCGTGGTTCCCAATCTCGATTCCATTCAGGCTCTGCGCGTGCTTACCGGCAACTTCAACGCCG
>CAZARO010001114.1:0-2549 GCA_964487165.1 uncultured Solibacteraceae bacterium
GCGGGCGTCTTGACATTCTTGAGCTTGACGCTCTTCAGCCCTTCACGCACCGCCTCTTTCCCCATGTCGTCCTGGCAAATTACGCGCAGTGCCATATTGAGCCGATGGCACGAGATGTTATCCAGGAAATTCAGGGCCTCATAAGTGTCGAAGCTGTCCCAGTCCACGTCGTAAGGAATGGGCGCGCCGCAGATCTCCGCGATCTCCTGCACGCGCCCCGGCAATGTCGTCTCCTGCAGTTCTTTGATCTTGCGTCTTTCGTTCAGTCCCATCCATCTCCTCCGAATCCGGCCTCACGTTGCCGGTGGCCCAGCGTAGCAGTTTCCCGGCCGCTTGTGTACTACCTATACTAGCGGGCCGATATCTCTCGCTCCTCTTGCTCCCGCCACCGTTCGACTGTCACCATGTAAGTGGCCCCATGCCCACTCACAGCTTCATGCTTGCCGATATAGCAGGCTCGCTGGCCGCGGTGTGCCTGTTTCCCTTTTTCGTGCTCGTGCCCGGCTTCGCTATCGCCTGGCTCACCGATCTATTCGAATTCCGCCGCCGTACCTTTGCATTCCAACTCGCCCTAAGCATTCCCCTGTCCATCGCGATTTGCCCGATCGTAACTTACTTCGCCGGCCGTTTCGGTTCCATGACCCTCGTCTGGGCACTTTACGCGGCCTCGTGGCTCTACGCCCTGGTAGCCACATTCCGCCGCCCCCTGTCGCTGGCGCCCTACTCGCGGATCGCCGCGCTCCTCTTCTCCGCCTGGGCCGCGATCGCCATTTTCTCCCTCATCGACCTCCAAGCCGGCAACCGCGCCTGGTACCCTTCGGCCGCATTCGACTATTCCGTACGCACGCAATTCATCCATTCCATCGGCGCCACCGGCATTCCACCGGCCAATCCTTTTTTCTTTCCCGGCCACCCGGTTCCGCTCCGATATCATTATTTCTGGCTGCTGCTCTGCGCCCTGGTGGATCTCGCCGGCGGCAAACTCATCGCCGCGCGCCACGCCTGGATCGCCGGAACGGTCTGGTGCGGTGTCGGCATCATGGCCGTCGTGGCGCTCTATTTCCGCCTCTTCTCTTACCGCGGACCGGCCAGCTTCCGCCGCCGCGCCATCACTGGAATCCTCCTGTTGGGCGTCACCGGCCTCGATATTCTGCCGACCGCGCTGCTCTGGATCCTACAGGCCGCCGGAATGCCCGCCATCCGGCCCGCCATGGAATGGTGGAATGAGCAGGTGGACGGCTTCCTCTACACCGCACTCTGGGAGAGCCACTATCTCTCCGGCCTGATCGCGTGCCTCATGGCCTTTCTGATTCTCTGGGCCGCGCCCCGTCAGGGGGGAATCCGCGCACGCGTCCTGCATGCACTGCTCGCCGGCGCAGCACTGGCCACCGCTTTCGGCGCCTCCATCTACGTGGCCTTCGTGTTCGGACTCTTCTTGCTTGTCTGGACGGCGTTCACCCTGGCCAGGCGCTGGTGGCGGGAAAGCGCCGTTCTGATCGGCGCCGGCGTAATCGGGTTGGCGCTCTCGCTCCCCTTCGCGCTGTCTCTGCGCGGCCCGGCGCTCGGAGGACCGCCGCTCGAATTCTGGATCCGCCCGTTCTCGCCCCTCGATGCCCTCTTCCGCGGCGTGGGTATTGCCAATGGCTGGACGCTGCCTCTGGTCAACGCTCTGGCTCTGCCCTTGAACTACTTCCTGGAGCTCGGTTTCTTCCTGTCCGCCGCGATGCTCTGGTGGAAGAAGCATCGCGCCGGCGGGCGTCCGCTCACTCCCGCGGAAGTGGCCACATGGCTGATGATCGTCACCAGCATGGCGATCTGCACCTTCCTTCGTTCCTCAGTGATCGGCAACAACGATCTGGGCTGGCGCGGCTTCCTGATCGCGCAGTTCGGATTGCTGCTGTTGGGGGTGGACGTCCTCTCGGACATTCGCGAGCAGCGCGCTCTTCTCACGGCGCTCCTCGTGCTAGGCGCTGCCGGATCGGCCTATGAGATCGGCATCAATCGCTTCTATGCCGTGCTGGCCGATCGCGGCACCGTGCCCCTATTCTCCTGGCTAGCGCCCGACCGGCACGCGGGAGAGCGCAATTACGCCGTGCGCGAGGCGGGCGAATGGGCCGCCGGTGCCACCGGTCCTCACGCCATCGTGCAGTTCAGCCCGCACGTCATCGCGCAAAACACTTCCGCGCTTCTCTATTCGGACCGTCCGACGCTGGCTGCGAATGACACTTGCCTGAGCGGTTTCGGCGGCGACCCGGCCCTCTGTCCGGCCCTCATCGCGACCCTCAATCGCATCTACCCTCCCGATGGCGAGGCCGCCGCACCGGACCTCGATTCGGTCTGCCGCACGCTCCCCATCGACCTCATCGCGGCCAGCGATACCGACCCCGCCTGGAGCGACCGCCGCAGTTGGGTATGGACGCAAACGCCCGCGTTTGCCAACCGCTATGTGCGCCTGTTCCGCTGCCGCTGACGGTCACTCGTAGCGAAGCGCGCGCACCGGGTCGATGCGCATGGCCCGCCTCGCGGGTAAAAACGCCGCCGCTATCGCC
>CAZARO010001115.1:0-2549 GCA_964487165.1 uncultured Solibacteraceae bacterium
ACTCCATGCATGTCTCCTTGCTCGCAATCTGGGCCTTCACGCTTTCGATACGAAAGACCGCGTGCGGGCAGACATCAACGCATGCGCCGCAGCCGATGCAGGCTTCGCCCTTGAGTACAAGAGTCTCGCCGTTCTTAGGATAGGTAAGTGTCATAGCTCCCCTATATACCCAGGAGCTTCGCAGCTCCACCTGTGGCTAGACTTGTGGCAAGTGAGATGATCATTGGCCAGAAGCTCCGATCCACTTCGAGTAGTGCGCCGGGCTGGCAGGTGTAGGTGCGTCCGCCGGCGACGGCTTGATAGTGCGTGGTCCATGCGGGCACGCGTAGATAGAGCGGGAATCGGGAGTTCTTCGCGGGTTTCACGGTCAACTCGACGGCGCCGTCCAGGGGGTAATTGGTGCGCGAGTTGATGACCGTTCCGCCGCCGACGCCCTCGACAGTCATCCATCCCTGCGCGTAGAACAGGATGGCCGCACCGTCGCCGCGGCGTCCCCAGGCCAGTTGCGGGATCATGGAAATGCCGCGCGGCTCGCTGGAGACGCAGCAGTTGATGCCCGGCGTGGGCGATTTCCTGCCGTCGAGCGCGGTGAAGTAGCAGATGTTTCCGTTGGCCGGGTCCTGCGCACCGAGCAGCGCGTTGTAGACGGTCTGCTCCAGCAGGTCGGCATATTGCGGCTCGCCGGTGGAGCGCAGCAACTGCCAGGTAAGCTGCAGGAAGGTGACGGTGGCGCAGCCTTCGCCCACGTTGGAGGTATCCTCGCCGGGCAGCACGAAGTCGTCCTGAAAATGTTCGCTCGAGCTGGTGGTTCCGGTGACATAGAGGCGGTGCGCCACGATGTCTTTCCAGGCGATTTGCGCCGGTTTCAGATCCTCCGGTTTACCGGTGACCCGGTACAATTCCATCAGCCCCACGAGGTTCGACATCATCTCGTAAGCCTTGGCGTTGGCGGTGTGAAACACGCTCTCGGTGGAGAGCAGCGAGGCGATAATTTTGGGCCCGTTGGGCTGGTCCCAGGAGTGCACGATGTACTCGCAGAAATTCAGGTAACGAACGTCGCCAGTGAAGCGATAGAGGTTGACCATGGCCTCCAGCACGCTGGTGGCGGCCATGCCGACGTGCGTGCCAGCGGCGATGATATCGCGCTGTCCGGGGCCGGTGCCAAAGGTGCGCACCAGTAGATCGCCGATTTTGCGCGACGCCTCGAGGGCCGGCTCGTAGCCGGTGGCGTGGTAGTAATTCAGCAGGCCGAGCAGGTCATATTTGTGGACCCACACGTCCCAACTGGTCCAGCGATTGTCGTCGGTGTAGGTGCCGAGGTAGCCATCGGGGAGTTGCGTGGCGATGAGGCTGCGCGCCATGCGGTCCATGAGCGTCTTCAGGCGCGGGTCGCCGGTGTAGAGCCAGGCATTAGCGGCGGCGTGCAGGAATTTGCCGGCATGCTCGCCGGCCCACTCCTGCGGTCCGGGACGATGCTCGAAGCAATCGATGAGGCCCTTTTCGTCGACGTGGAGTAGACGGCCTTCCAGATTGATGCGCATTCGGTCGCCCAGCAGGCCTTCGATGTGTTGCTGGTCGAAAGCGGAGGGAGTGAACTGGTCGGCGACCTTAGGGGGGACCACTGGGAACTTCGCCGCCGGCGGCGCGGCGAAAGCAGGGACGGCCAGGAGGGCCGCGAGAATCAGGTTACGCATGGCGATGCCAATGGTAACGCGATTGCGGCGGGGGCGAGAAGCCCTGGCGGGCTGAAGCCCACCCCACCGGCGGCGCGGGCTCCAGCCCAATGCCGCATAGTTTCCCACTTTCGGGCACCGTAAATAGTGGGGCGGACGCCCGCGGGGGTGCCCTTTGGGCCCGCCGACCCCCCTGGTCGGCCTCTTCGCGACCCAAGCGCCCCAATCCACACGAGCAGCGGGACGAGGGCGTCCCCGCGCAGGCCGGGGGGCCTGCCCCACTTGATTTCCGCAGGAGTCTCGCATTTGGGAAAACTATGCGGCATTGAGGCTTCAGCCCGCGAAAGGGCCGCCTTTCGGGACAAGTTGTCCTGAAAACTTGCGAGCCTTCTTATAGAATCAATCACTTGCACGCTTCTCCCGGGACAAGTTGTCCCGGAACCTCCGTGCGACCTGGTAATCGACCAATAACAGGATAGACAACTCTTAATTTCTGCTACCCTGAGCGTAGGAAATTGCCACAAATGTGCCTGGCTGTGCCTGGAAAAGTGCTGGAATCTCACGATGACGGCCCCAATCGCATCGCGAAAGTTGCATTTGGCGGTGTCACCCGTCAGGTTCTTCTGGATTTCGTGCCCGAAGCCGGTGTCGGCGACTACGTGATGGTGCACGTCGGGTTCGCCATCAGCAAAATAGATGAGGCCGAAGCCAAACGCACCTACGCGCTGCTGGAAGAAATGGGCGCCTTCTCGGAGGTGGAAGAGGAGCAGGCGTGAAATACCTCGACGAGTATCGCGATGCCGGAGTGGCCAGGGGAATCGCTCAGGCAGTGCGCACGCTGGTCACGCGGCCGTGGGTGCTGATGGAAATCTGCGG
>CAZARO010001116.1:0-2539 GCA_964487165.1 uncultured Solibacteraceae bacterium
CCCAAGACCGGCACCGTGACCGTGGACGTCGCCAAGGCCATCAAGGAAATCAAGGCCGGTAAAGTGGAGTTCCGCGTCGATAAGACGGGCATCATCCACGCCCCCGTGGGCAAGATCAGCTTCTCGGCGCAGCAGCTGGTGGAGAACGCCGCCAGCCTGATCAGCGCGGTCATCAAGGCCAAGCCGGCGGTAGCCAAGGGCAAATACGTAAAGAGCACGACCATGTGCTCTACGATGGGCCCCGGCGTGGCCGTCGACACTACTCCGTTCAGCGTGAAGGCGGCCGTTTAGCGCCCGACAGGTGTTTCCATGAAAAAGAAGGAAGACAAGAAGAAAGATATCGAGGCTCTGCGCCAGGACCTGGAGAAATCCAAGGACCTCTTCGTCACCGGCTACGAAAAGCTCAAAGTGGGGCAGGATTTCGAACTGCGCAAAGCGGTGCGCGGCGTGGGCGGGAAGTATCGCGTGGTGAAGAACAACCTGGCGGAGATCGCTTCCCAGGGGACGCCTTCCGAGCAGGTGCTCAAGGGTCTGCGCGGCATGACGTCCATGGCGTACACCACCAACGATCCCGTGGCCTTGGCCAAGGTGCTCACGGCGTATGCCAAGGCCAATCCGAGTTTCACCTTCAAGGCCGGCATTGTGGAAGGCCGGGCCATCGACGTGAAGGCTATCGGCGATCTGGCCAGCATGCCCGCGAAGGAAGTGATTTTCGCCAAGCTGCTGTACATGATTAACGCTCCGGCGCAGCGTTTGGCTATGACGATCAATGCCGCGGGCCGGTCTTTGGCCGTGGTGATCGAGCAGGGTGTGAAAGAGAACAAGTTCCAATAGCCCTCGGCAGACTTGCCGCCGATGGCTGAAGGTTTTTAAATTTTGAAGGAGTTGAGAGATGGCGGACATTAACGCAATTGCGGATCAGATTCAAGGTTTGACCCTGTTGGAGGCCTCCGGCCTGGTCAAGCTGTTAGAGCAGAAGCTGGGAGTTTCGGCGGCAGCGGCAGCTCCGGCAGCGGCGGCGGCCGGCCCGGCGGCGGCAGCGCCGGTGGTCGAAGAAAAGACCGAGTTCACCGTGGTATTGACTGCGGTGGGTGCAAATAAGATCAACGTTATCAAGGCGGTGCGCGAAGTCACCAGCCTTGGTCTGAAGGAAGCCAAAGACTTGGTCGATAGCGCTCCCAAGCCCGTGAAGGAAGGCATCAGCAAGGACGAAGCGGAGACGATCAAGAAGAAGTTCGTCGACGCCGGCGCCACGGTCGAAGTGAAATAGAGGAAGTCAGGAGTCAGAATACAGAAGTCAGAATGCGAGAGCTGGCGCGAAGAGGCCGGTTTTATTCTGTCTTCTGGCTCCTGTCTTCTGAATTCTGTTTTTTCCCATTTGACGCAGGGCATATGCCCTGTTAGGATAAGTAGTTGGGCTTTCGAACCAGCGGACTCGATCCCAATTGGTGACTGTGACTCCCGAATTCTGGAACTTCAATTGCAGTTCGGGCAAAACTGCAAAGAGGGATTCTTTGCGCGTTTTCCTGCCCGCAACTTCCGAACAGAATTCGTGTGCCCCAACTTCCACAGACCCATTCATAACGCGCACTACCTCAGAACCAGTTCGATTCCTGCCCCGTTTTGATCACTCGGCGCTTTGGGAGACATGCTCTCCCGGAGCGCCGTTGGCTTTGTACTGTTAAGCGCAGTCTCTTTGCTTCGGCTGTTCGGCCGTCAGGAGTGTAAGAATGGATTTTCAATATAACGGCGCTGCCCCCGAGCGAGTTGATTTTTCAAAAATTAAGACTTCGATTCCGATCCCTAACCTGATCGAGGTGCAAAAGAAGTCTTACGAGCGGTTCCTGCAGATGGATTTGCTGCCCAATGAGCGCGAAGACATCGGGTTGCAGACCGTTTTTAACTCCGTTTTCCCCATCTCGGATTTCCGCGGTGTGAGCGATCTGGAATTCGTCGATTATTCCATTGGCAACTGGGAATGCAAGTGCGGCAACCTTAAGGGCCTGCACCACCTCCGTTCCACCTGCCGCAATTGCGGCGCTACCATCCGCACCGATCCGTTCCACGCGGGCGACATTCTGTGCGGCCATTGCGGCACGTTCAATAAGAACGTAGTCACCTTCTGCAACAAGTGCGGAGACCCGGTCGGCCTGCAGCTCAAGTACGACATGCAGGAGTGCCAGGAGCGCGGTATGACGTACGCCGCGCCGCTCAAAGTCACCATCCGGCTGACGGTATATTCCAAGGATCCGGAGACCGGCAAGAAGAGCGTCCGCGATATCAAGGAACAGGAAGTCTTCTTCGGCGAAATTCCGCTGATGACCGACAACGGAACGTTCATCATCAACGGCACCGAGCGCGTGATTGTTTCGCAGTTGCACCGTTCGCCGGGCGTCTTTTTCGAGCGCGTTCCGGCGCAGGGCTATTTCCTGGGCAAGATCATCCCCTACCGCGGAAGCTGGGTGGAATTCGAGTACGACCTCAAGAACATCCTCTACGTCCGCATCGACCGCAAGCGCAAATTCTACGGCTCGGTGTT
>CAZARO010001117.1:0-2539 GCA_964487165.1 uncultured Solibacteraceae bacterium
TCCTGCAGCAGCGTGTAGAGCTGGGCGATGTTGGGGTGGTTGAGCTTGGCCTGCAGCTGCGCCTCTTTGCGAAAACGCTCCAGCACGCTGGGGCTGGCGGCATACTCGCTGCGCAGGCGCTTGATGGCCACTTCGCGCTCCAGCAGCAGGTCCAAGGCGCGATACACCACCCCCATTCCGCCGGTGCCCAATTCGGACAGGACGCGATATTGGCCGATTTGCTGATTCATGGCTGTTGATACTCCCGGGTGGGGCTGGGCCTCGACCGCAAGGCCGCCGCATCCACCGCTTCCAACAGGATTACGGAGATGTTATCGTAGCCGCCATTCTCATTGGCGGTACGCACCAGTCGCTCGGTGGCAGCGCTCAGCTCGCCGGAGCGGGCCAGGGCGAGCATTTTCTGATCGGTCACGAGATCGTGCAGCCCGTCGGAGCAGAGCAGGAAGCGGTCACCGGCCTGAATGGGAAACGGCTCTTCCCAACACGAGACCTCGACTTGCGGACGGCTGCCGAGGGCGCGAGAGAGCACATTGCGGTCCTCATGGTTGCGCGCCTCTTCGGCGGTAAGCAGGCCTTTGTGGACCATTTCGAAAACCATGGAGTGGTCTTCCGACATGCGATAGATCTGGCCGCGGCGAATGAGGTAAAGGCGGCTGTCTCCCACGTAGGCCAGCCAGCCGTGGCTGCTGGTAATGGCGAAGGCCACCGCGGTGGTGCCCATGCCGCGCAGGTTGGGCTGGGCTTGGGCAGCCTGGTAGATCTCGCCGTTGACGGACTCAAGCGAAGCGCGCAGGGCCGCGGGGGCGGGGCCGTTGCTGGCGAAATAGACGCGCGGGATTTTCTCGCAGGCGAGTGCGCTGGCCACCTCGCCGCCGTTGCATCCGCCCATGCCGTCGGCCACCAGGGCGATCACCCCGTGAGTGGCCAGCGCGCGGTCATCGGCGGGGCGGGAGAAAATGGCGGCGTCCTGGTTATCGGCGCGGACGCAGCCGGGGTTGGTGGCCACGGAGGCATGGATTTCGATCACCACCGGCTTGCCCGACGGGCGGGACCGGGGAACCGCGGGAGCACGTCCGGATGGAACGCCGGGGCCGAACCAATTGCGAACTCGCTCAAAGATTTCCATGACGGTGGGAGACTGGGTGGCAACGGCTATTGGCCACCTCGCGAGATTTCCTGGAGGGCCTGCTGCAGGCTGGGCTTGATTTCGTCGGGCGCTAGCGACAGCGCCTTTTCAAACATGGTCCGGGCCTGGGAAGGCTTGCCTTCGACCTTGGCGACCGAGCCGGCGATGCTGTATGCTTCCCAGCGATTGGGCTGGCTCTGCATCAATTGCTGCGCCACTTTGAGGGCGCCATCGGGATCGCCATTCTGCAGCAGGCCGACACCCTGGCGGACGGCGGCCTCGTAATCCAGCTTCTGATTCGGGTCGGCGGGCGCGCCAGTCACGGGAGTGGACGAAGGGATGTCGACGGGCGGCACGGGCAACGATTCCGCCGGCTGGCGGTTGGCGAGGTCGCGGACCGCCTGCTTGGTGACAGCCTCCTGCTCGGCCATTTGCTGCGACAGGTGGCGGAGGCGTTCCTCATTGCGCTGGTCGGCGAGTTTCAACTGGTCGTTGAGGCGGACCACTTCCTCGCGCATGGCCTCGGCCAGCTCGGGAGTCTTCTTCACGTCCTGGCCCATCTGCTGCATGAGCTGCTGGTTCTGTTGCGCCTGCTGGTTGGCGTCCACGGCGTTCTGCCGCTGGTAAATGTAGATGATGCCGCCCACTACCAGGATGGCGGTAAGGGCCGCGGCGCCCACCCAGACGGCCTTGTCGGACTCGTGCTTCACCTTGGTGAAGGTATCGCCCAGCATGCGTTCCACAGTGGCGCGCCCGATGGGGCGGGGCGCCAGATCTTCGTGCACGGGCGCCAGCATCAGCGAGCTTCCGGTCTGCTGCGGCACGCGGGTGACGGCGGCGGACGGAGGGTCGATCTCGAAACGAAATTCGGGGCCGGCGGGACCGAGTTGGATCACGTCGCCGTGGACCAGGCGGGCAGGAGCGTAGATGCGCTGGCGATTCAGGAAGGTGCCGTTGCGGCTTTGCAGGTCGACGACGGCAAACTCGTGGGGCGATTCGGGGTCGCGTACGATTTTGACGTGCTGGCGGCTGACCAGGTCCTCGCGGCTGGGGTCGAAGACGACCGCTGCGTCGGGATCGCGCCCCACCAGGATTTCGCTGGTTTGGGCGGCGGGGAACTCGTCCACCTGGCCGGCCCGGGCGCCGCTGATGTGGCGGATCAATATGCGCTCCATACCCATTGCTCCCTTAAAACACCGTCAGATAAATACTGTAGCAGCGAATAGAATATTCACCACGGAGACACAGAGACACGGAGGAAAACAAAGTCAACACCGAAGCGCACAGAGGTGGCGGAGGCCACAGAGGCGCGTCCCTGCCGGGTGTCAGCGTCTCAGCGAACTCGGTTGCGTAGCCGCAACCAATGGAATATTCACCGCAGAGACACAGAGACGCGGAGGAAAGAAAAGTCAA
>CAZARO010001118.1:0-2537 GCA_964487165.1 uncultured Solibacteraceae bacterium
GCAGTCCGCCTTCCAGCAGTTCGGTCTTCCGGCCGGTGAACGGCCACGTATCCGCGAAACGTTCCCCGCCGTTGTCGCTAGTAAAAACGACGATTGTGTTTTCGGCCAGCCCGGTGGCATTCAGCGCTTCCACGACGCGGCCAATTTGAAGATCCATCTCCTGAATCATGCGCCCATATGTCTTCTGCGTGCCGCCGTCGTAGTCAGTTAGTGTCGTGGCCGACCGCAGGCGCTCGGACTCGGCCTCGTCGCCGGGCGCCTCCCACGGCCAGTGCGGAGCGTTGAAATGCAGGCTCAGCAGAAACGGACGGCCGGACTTCGCGTAGCCATTGACGACGTCCACGGCGCGGCTGCCGAGCATGTCCGTAAGGTAGCCCATCTGGTGTACCGCCACGTCGTCGTCCCACAGATCGTCCTTGCGATAGGCGTGGCTGTAGTAGTCGACCGCGCCGCCGCGGAAACCGTAGAAATGATCGTAGCCGCTTTGCAGAGGACCAAACTTAGGGAGCAGGCCCAGGTGCCACTTTCCAACCAGAGTCGTTCCGTAGCCGGCTTTCTTGAGCAACGATGGCAAGGTGGGATGATCCGGCGGCAAACCCACATCGCGGCCGGCCAGCGGTTCCTCCAACCCTATAGGCAAGCGGTACTGATAGCGGCCGGTAATAAGCGCGGTGCGAGTTGCCGAACAGACGGCGGAATTGGCATATGCCTGCAGGAACCGCACGCCCCTGGCCGCTAAGGCGTCGATGTTCGGGGTGCTGATGTCCGGCCGTCCATAGCACGAAAGATCGGCATAACCGAGATCGTCAGCCATGATGAAGAGGATGTTTGGCGGCTTCGTCTGCCCCATCCCATTTTCAGCGGCGGAGGCAAATACCGCCGTCCCGAGGACACCGCGTAGCAGCCCGCGGCGCGTTACGTTATTGGCGGTTTTCACCCTCACCTCCTGTCTTCCGGGTGCGCTAAGTCTCAGGTTCGGCCACAATCGGCGGCCGTCTGCGATCAGCCATTGTGCCTCCTTCGGGGCATAAGCGAAGAATGACCGCTCCCTTGCGGTCGCGGCTCGGAAACGCCTCGCGGACTTGTAACTGAGCCGCGACCAGAGGGAGCGGTCGCCACCTCCGACTTAGTCCTGCCGGAATTGCTTGTCCTTGGAGAACACGAACGCCACGAACCCGGCGAGAATCAGGAAGGGCGGCGCGCCCAGAATCAGGATTCCCATGTCGAGCACGCGGGCGCGCGCGTGATTTTGCGCCTGAGCAGTCCGATAGCACATGACGCATTGCGCTCCCGCGGGCAGCGAGAGAGCGGCGGCGAGGGCGGCGGCGGGCAGCAGCTTCCTCATACCGGCGGCCTCATGTTGGGGATGCGGACCGCGTCTCCCAGGAATATCAGCATCAGCACGATGCAGAAAATCAGCATGGGGAAGAGCGTCAGGAACAGGCTGAGCTTCTCGAACTTGAGGTGCATGAAGTAGGCGATGATCAGAGCCGCCTTGACGATGGAAAGCCCCAGCAGGCAGGTCAGCATGATGAGGGTCGGCACCTGCTCGTAGGCCAGCAGCACTTCGACCCCGGTCATCACCAGGAGCGCGATCCAGACCTTGGCGAACGTCGAGATGCTGGCCCCGACGTGTAGAACTTCCGCGGCGGCGTGTTGCACGTGTTCAGCGTGTTCGCTCATTCCGATTCTCCTCTAACCAACCCTGGCGGACATCAAATAAACCAGCGGGAAGATGAACATCCACACCAGGTCGACAAAGTGCCAATAGAGGCCGCTGACTTCCACGTCCTCCGCCTTGAATTTGCCGCGCGCGATTCCCTGCGCGACGATGGCCAGGTAAATCAGCCCGCAGATCACGTGCGTCATGTGCAGCCCGGTGAGCGCAAAGAATGTGCCGCCGAACAGCGGCACGCCCCAAGGATTATTGAGCGGCGTGACGTGTTCCACGTTGATCAGCTTCAGCCACTCGGACATGTGCAGCACCACGAACGCTCCGCCTCCCACCATGGTGGCCAGGATCCACTTGACGGTTCCCTTGCGGTCGCCGTGATTCATGGCGTGGACCGCCAGCACCATGGTCAAGCTGCTGGAGAGCAGGCAGAACGTCATGATGGTGGAGAAGATGATGGCCGGCGAAAAATCGAACGGCTTGGGCCAGTCGGGATTGGTGACGCGGCTGTAGGTGTAGGCGAACAGCATCGCCGAGAACGTCAGCGAATCCGAGATGAGGAACAGCCACATCCCGAACTTCTTGGAGTTAGTTGCGTACGGCGATTGGCCGCCTTCCCAAACCGACCCGGTCGAGCTCACGGCGCTGGCATGCGTCGACATCCGTTACCCCCAAACGTAAAATATGATCATCAGGTACAGCCACAGGCCATCCAGGAAGTGCCAGAAGATGGCCGTTACGTCGATCCAGGTACGCTTCGCCGGGCCCAATCGCAGCCGCATGGCCTGCACGTCGACGTATAACAGCGCGCCCACGCCGCCCAGTATGTGGGCCGCGTGCGCCGCCGTGAAAACGTAGAAAAACG
>CAZARO010001119.1:0-2531 GCA_964487165.1 uncultured Solibacteraceae bacterium
GTGGAATTTGAAGAACCCGCCGATCATTTCGTTGAACTCGGGCCATGTGCCGGCCAACGTAGGGCCAGTGCTATGGTAGCTATCGGTAGCGGCGTGGATACCGGCCAAACCTTTGCCGCCTTTGACAAAGTCAAGGAGCGCCCGCCGGCGAAGGTCCGTCGCAGCCTTGTCGTTCGGGTCATCCAGGAATTCGCCGCTGCAGCTGGCAAGGAAAATGGCGTCATACTGCTTCAGGTTCTCAGGCGTGACCGTGGCCGCATCGTAGGTGATGGTAGTCATCCAGGCACCGGTCTTGTCTCCCAGATACTCAACCATTTTCGCTGCCAGCGGGATGGAAGTATGCACCCAACCGACGGCTCTGCCGAGCACCAGCACATGGCGCAGGCTCTTAGGCGCGGCGTAGGGCTTGTCCGGCAGCGCGGCCATCATGGCCGAGATGTCGGCGGGATTGGCAAATTGTCTTTGCGGACAGCCGGTGGTGAAGCCCCCGCTAAATCCTTCTGCAGGGCAATTTGCGGGTTTCGCGGCAGCAACTGCGTGCTGCGCCAAACCCACAGGGCCGGTCAATGCCACGGCGGCTAATGCCACACCAATTCCAAATGCCTTCAGGTTCATGATCCGATGTTCTCCGGTAATCGCAGTCTAGAAACGCAATTGTATCCCCATGCTGCGTCCGGTGATCGTCGTCCGCGTCGATCGGCGCCGTTTCGAGAAAAGGCGCTCACCTCACAGGTGGCCGGCAGCCGGCTTAGATCGAGATCAGCGATCCCTCGCTTCTCCCTCTTCATTGCCGGCTGGCGGAACACAATCAAGTTAAGCTGCGTTCTCACGGCACCAGCGGCACGGGGGGTATCACGAGAAGGCTTTGCAAGCGGAATGGAACGCCCACGGAGAAGGAGCGTTCGAGTACGAGATTTCCTTCTGGGGGCTTGACACTGCCGGGGTAAGACGTTATCTTACCTTCATGAAGACCACAGTCTCCTCCAAGGGCCAGATCGTTCTGCCGGCAGAACTCCGGCAGATGGACCGCGTTGAGCCGGGGCAGGAGTTCGACGTCGAGCGTCTCGATCGTGGCGACTATCGCCTCGTCCGGCGTGCAGCCCGGCAGAACGAGGGCGCCATCGATTGGCTGCTCGCCTGTCCGCAGAAGGATTTCTTCGTGCCTATCGACTCTGAATCGACGGATGCGCTGTGAAGTACCTGGTCGACGCCAACGTTCTGAGCGAGCCGACGAAACCAACGCCCGATCCCCGTGTCGTGGCGTGGCTTCGCGCACATGAGCCGGACATCGCCGTCGATCCCGTTATTCTCGGCGAACTCCGATTCGGGATTCTCATCCTTCCCAAGGGTAGGAAGCGGACCGCCCTGGAACGCTGGTTCGAAGCCGGGGTCGGGCGTCTCAATTGTCTGCCTTGGGACGCGGACACTGGCCTGGAATGGGCGGAACTGCTGGCGCGGCTTCGCGCAATCGGGAAAGCCATGCCGATCAAAGATAGCCTCATCGCGGCGACCGCGGCCGTCCACGGTCTGGCGGTCGCCACGCGAAACCGCGCTGATTTCGTGAACGCCGGCGTGCGCATCGTCGATCCGTTCGCTGGTTGAGATCTGGCGCAGAGATCTGGCGTAGATGCGGCCGCCTGCGTCCCGCGCTACTTTTTCGCTTCCCCGGCCTTCGCCTCCAGATACGCCTCCGCGATGCGAAACGCGGTGCGGCCGGGGAGCCGCTCCATGGCCTCGTGGAGCGTGGCCAGTGCCTGCGGGATGTCGCCGGTGGCGTCCAACGCTACCAGGCGCAGAAGTGTCTGGCGCAGGGTGCTTTCGTCGGCGGAAAGAGGCTCATCCGGAGCGGCGGCCTCGCGGGATGCGGGGGGGCGACGGCCGGCGGCCTGGCGCGCCTTTTCGCGCCGTACGGCGAGGTCGGCATTGGCGGGAAATTCGTTGAGTCCGGTGTCGGCCACGCGCTCGGCGGTGTCGTAATTGCCGTCCCGAATCAGCCCGTCGATGCGCTGGCACAGGCCCTGGACCGTCCCCGTATGCGCGCCGGTTGCGGCCTGCGGCTTGATTTCCAGCACCTCCGATACCGGCTGCAGGCGGAAGCCCGCGGCCGCCGCGCCATCGCGCAGCACGGTGGCCATTTCGCCGCATGAAGGATAGCGCTTGCCGGGATCCTTTTCGAGCGCCTGGCGAACCGCCTCCGCCACGAACTCCGGAACTCCAGCGGCGAATTGGCCGACGGGCGGCGGCGCCGCTTCCACCTGCGCGCGCAGCAGTTCGTACTCGCTGTCGTTCACGAACGGCAGCCGGCCGCAGAGCATCTCGAAGAGCAGCACGCCCACCGAATAGAGATCGCTGCGCTGGTCCATGTCGCGATTCAGAATACGCTCCGGCGGCATGTATTCCAGGGTGCCGATGACCACGCGCTCGCGCGTCAGGCGGGCTGCTCCCAAAGCGTGGGCGATGCCGAAATCCATCACTTTGACGGTGCCTTCGCGGTCGATGACGATATTTTCGGGCTTGATATCGCGGTGCAG
>CAZARO010001120.1:0-2530 GCA_964487165.1 uncultured Solibacteraceae bacterium
GGCGACGTGCGAAATGGCCTGGTCCAGGCCCAGTCCGGCCTCCACCGAGACCACCATCAGATCCAGCGCGTCAGGCAGCGAGAGACGCAGAATCTCCTGCCGCTTGGCCACCCGCTTCTCCAGGAAGAAGCGCGGCAGAATCCATCCGCAGGAGCAGCCGGAAACCATCAGCGCCATCTTCATCATGGGGTTGGGTGGCAGCTTCGGTTCCATCAGGATCACCACGAAGAGCATCGCCAGGGTGGCTACGATGCGCAGGCCGAAAAAGACCGGGACGGCATTCTCGGAGCGGAAGCCGCCGCGGATCAGATTGGCCCGCAGACTGGCGATTTCCACCTCCGAAGAGGGCACCTTGGAGCCGATCTGGTGGAGCACCGTGACGATGGTGCTGGCCTGCGGTTCCGACTCCTGGTCCAGCAGGTTGGGCTTGTTGTCGCTGATGACCGGGGTGCCAAGCTGTTTCAGAAACTTGCCCGGTTTGAAGAAGAAGCGGTACCCGATTCCGGTGAAGGCCACCAGCAGCATCAGGAACGCGCAAATCGAGAATAGCAACGGGCTCGCCATGGTCACACCTTGATGTTGATGATTTTCTTGATGAAGAAATTACCCAGGATCTGGGCGAAAATGGCGCCGCCGATCATCCATTTACCGTCGGAGTCGGAAGCCATGGATTGCAGGTACCCAGGGGCCACCACCAGCAGGCCGAGCATGGTGGCCACCGGCAGCAGCGCCAGAATGGTAGCGGTCAAACGGCCGTGGGCGCTGGCTGCTTTTACCTGGCCTTTGAGCCGGAAACGCTCGCGAATGACATAAGCCAGGCGCGAAAGAATTTCGCTCAGGTTGCCGCCCGTCTGTTTCTGCAGCAGCACGGAAGATGAGAAGAAGCGGACATCCAGCAAAGGCACGCGCAAGGTGAAATTGCGGAGTGCGATGTCCAGCGGGGCGCCCAGGTTCTGTTCGTTGAACAGCGCGCGGAATTCCTGGCCCAGCGGATCGGCGATCTCTTCGCCGATCATTTCCAGGCTGATGGAAAAAGCGTGGCCGGCGCGCATGGAGCGCGCCAGAAAGTCCAGCGCATCGGGGAACTGCTCTTCCAGTTTGTTGAGACGCACGGTGCGTTTGTGGCGCACAATCAGGTACGGGATCATCCCCGTAATGAGGGCGAACACCACGGCGCTGGTGGTGCCGTTGAGCAGGATCTTGGTCCAGGCGCCGAGCCCCAGACCCGGGATCATGGCCAGCCCCATGGCGGTTAACAGGCGCGTGGGCGACCAGTTCAAGCCGGCCTGTTGAATCTGCTCCTGCGCATGGCGCGAGAAATGCAGCTTCGTGAGGAATGCCTTAATTCCGGTGGGCTGATCGGGATCGATGTCCTTTAGCAGGTTGGCGACAGGTGCGACGGTCTCGCCGGACGCCGTCTGTAGCATGTCGGAGACCTGCTTTTTGCGGCGCGCGTCAAAGAACTTCAGCCCGACGCTGACCGCCATCAGCACCAGCACGAAGACCACGACGAAGGATACCGCGACCGCAACCATCATCTAGTTGATCTCCACTACCGTTTGGAACAGTTGCGTGGGCAGCACAATGCCGCACGATTTCAACCGCTCGTAGAACTTGGGCCGGATGCCGGTGGCGCGGAATCTGCCGCGCACTTTCCCGGTTTCCGAAAGGCCCGTCTTCTCAAACAGGAAAATATCCTGCAGAGTGATGATGTCCTGCTCCATGCCGACCACTTCGGTGATATGAGTGATGCGGCGCGTGCCGTCGCTGAAGCGCGAGGTCTGAATGAACAGGTCCACCGCCGAGGCGATCTGCTGGCGGATGGAGCGAATGCCCATATTGGAATTGGCCATGCCGACCATCACTTCGAGACGGCCCAGACCGTCGCGCGGGGTGTTGGCGTGGAGCGTGGTGAGCGATCCGTCGTGACCGGTGTTCATGGCCTGCAACATATCCAGGGCCTCTTCCGACCGGACTTCACCAACGATGATGCGGTCGGGGCGCATACGGAGGGCATTGATGACCAACTGGCGGATGTGGATGGCGCCCACGCCTTCCACGTTGGGGGGCCGCGTTTCCATGCGCGCCACGTGGGTCTGCTGCAGCCGCAATTCAGCCGCGTCTTCGATGGTCACAATGCGCTCATCTTCCGGAATATAGGAAGAGATGGCGTTGAGCAGGGTGGTTTTACCGGAGCCGGTACCGCCGCAGATCAGGATGTTGAGGCGCGCCTTGACGCAGGCTTTGAGCAGGTCCAGCATGCCCTCCGTCATGGCCAGCTTGGCCACCAGGTCTTCGCCTTTGAGCGCGTGGCGGCCGAAACGGCGGATGGAGAGCAGCGGCCCGTCCACCGCGACCGGCGGGATGGCGGCATTGACGCGCGAGCCGTCGGGCAGGCGCGCATCCACCAGGGGCGAGGATTCATCCACTCGGCGGCCCACGCGGGAAACTACTTTTTCAATGATGCGCAACAGGTGGGCGTCGTCCTTGAATTCCACCGGCGTGCGATAGAGTTTGCCGCCGCGCTCCA
>CAZARO010001121.1:0-2528 GCA_964487165.1 uncultured Solibacteraceae bacterium
GAGAATCAACCGCGGCCGCGCCGAATTGGGGCGGCTGTTGCGAAAGCAGAAGCTGGCGGTATGAACTGCGCAGAGATTGAAATCCTGATCTGCGATTACCTGGATGGCACGCTACCGGCGGACCGTAAGGCCGAGGTGGAGCGCCACCTGGGCGACTGCCCGGCCTGCGCCGAGATGGCGCGGGATTCCGCCGCGGCGCTGGAGTTCATGGAACGCGCCGAGGAAGTGGCGCCGCCGCCGGAGCTGGTGACGCGGATCCTGTTCGACGCCCCTTGGCGCAAGAACAAATCCGCCGCGCAGGGCTTGCGCAGCCGCTTAGCCGGCTGGTTCCGGCCGGTGCTGCAACCGAAATTCGTGATGGGAGCGGCGATGACCATTCTGTCGTTCTCCATCTTTTCTCAACTGGGGCCGGTGCGCGCGTTGAAGCCCGGCGATTTGGAGCCAAAGGCGGTATGGGTCGGTCTGGAGAACCGGGTACTGGATGCCTGGGACCGCGCCGTGAAGTTTTACGACAACTTGAAATTCGTGTATCAGATACAAACCACATTGCGCGAATGGCAACAACAGGACGAAGAGCAGCGGCCCGTCAAGCGGCAGAATAGCCGGACCACGGACGATCATAAGCTGCCGGCAAAGTCCGCTCCGCAAGGAGAGCCAGGCAACGCAGGTGGCGCAAATCACTAGGGGACAAACCAATGAACTGCCAGAATCATCCTGAAACACCAGCCACGGCCTATTGCCGGGCGTGCGGGAAACCGGTATGCGAAGAATGCCGGCGCGACGCCTTCGGCACGGTTTACTGCGCGGAGCACACGCCCGCGCCAGCCCCCGCGGAGCCGCCTCCGGGTCCCACTGCCGGGCCCCTGGGTCCCCCGCCGGCGTTTGCGGTTCCGCCATCGGGCGGGGCGGCCGGTTATGCCGCGCCGGTGGCGGGCAGCTACGCTTTTGCGGACGTGTCCCCCGGCCTGGCATTTTTTCTGGGATGCATTCCGGGAGTGGGCGCCATCTACAACGGGCAGTATGCCAAGGGCATCGTGCATGCGGTGATCTGGGGCGTGCTGATGAGCATGGCCGATTCCCGCGTCGCCAACGGCACGGGCCTGGAGCCGCTGTTCGTCATCATGGTGATGGCCTGGTGGTTCTACATGGCGTTCGAAGCCTACCATACGGCGCGCAAACGCCGGGCCGGCGAGCCGGTGGACGAATACTCCAGCATTCTCAACCTGAGCGGCGGACGCAGCCACGTTCCGGTGGCGGGCATCGCGCTCATCGTGCTGGGCGCCCTGCTGCTGCTCCGTACCCTGGACCTGCTGGACTTCGAAGCCGTGGCGCGTTTCTGGCCCGTACTGCTGATCGCCGCGGGCGCTTACCTGCTGGCGGGGCGTTTCTTCCCCGGTGCAGCGGAAAAGGAGCGCAGCCATGAACGGTGATAGCTACCAGGTGATTCGCGCCATCCGCGGACCCATCACGCTGATCACTCTCGGGGCGTTGTTCGCCCTGCAGAACTTCACCCGCTTCGGGTTCGACCAGACCTGGCCGGTGCTGCTGATCGTGTTCGGACTATTGAGCCTGATGCAGCGCGGCGCGGCGCCCCCGCGAGCCACCCAAATGCCGCCCATGCCTCCGCCGCCACCGCGCGGCTACGCGTCGACCGGCTATGCCAAGAGCCCGTACGCGCAACCGCCGGCCGGATCGGGCGTGCCTCCGTCTTCCGCCGACCCTGGTTCTTCTTCGCAAGGAGGTACGGTATGAGAACGCGATCGCTGACCGGACCGTTGCTCCTGCTGATCATCGGCGGCCTGTTTCTGTGGAGGAATCTCCACCCGGACACCCCGATTTTCGAGCTCATGGCGCAGTACTGGCCGTTCCTGCTGATCGGCTGGGGGCTGCTGCGGCTGGTGGAAGTGGTCTTCTGGCGCCAGGGCCGCGTGGCTGGCTTCAGCGGCGGAGAAATCGTGCTGGTGGTGCTGATCTGCGTGGCCGGGTCGCTGGTGTGGGCGGCGCGGGAAAACGGCATCCACATCGACAGCCGCGGCCTGAACTGGTGGGGCTCCTCCTACGATTACCCGCTGGAGGCCACCGCACCGGCCGGCGCCGCCAAGCGCATTGTTTTCGAGAATCCGCGCGGCAGCATTAAGGTGACCGGCTCCGACACCACGCAAGTTTCCGTGACCGGCCACAAATCGGTGCGCTCTTATGCCCGCGAGGATGCCGACCGCACCAACGGCAACACGCCCATCGAGATCGTCCCGCAGGGCGACCATCTGCTGATCCGCACCAACCAGGATCACGCGCCCGAGAACCAACAGATTTCCGACGACCTGGAAGTGACCGTGCCGCACGGCGTGTCCGTGGAGGCGCGGAGCCACAACGGGGATTACGAGATCTCCGACGTAACCGGAGACCTGGAACTCGCGACCGACCACGGGGACGTGCGCCTGTCCCATATTGACGGCAACGCGCGCCTGGACATCGGCCACAGCGACCTGGTCCGCGCGGTCGATTTGAAAGGCCGGCTGGACCTGCAA
>CAZARO010001122.1:0-2527 GCA_964487165.1 uncultured Solibacteraceae bacterium
TCCAATGTCGTAGCTGATAAGATGTCCGCATGTCCTCAAGAATGCTCGCGTGGCTTGCCTGTCTTCCGCTGCTCGCGCAGGACGCCGGCCAGACCGCCGCGGCGGATCTGCGGACGCGCGTCGAAGCGTCTGCCACGCTGCCGTTTGAGGCCGTGCATTTGGCCGCCCGGGCGCCCGGGCCAGAATGGGAATCGGGGATGGTCTCGTGGATCGCAATCGACCCGAAAGGCCCGATCTACGAATTGCAGCGCGGTGAGAAGGCCGATCCGGTTCTGGTCCTGGACCGCGACGGAAAGATCCTGCGCTCCTGGGGCAAGGGCAACTACACCATCCCGCACAGCATCCGGATCGATCCCGCCGGAAATGTCTGGACGGTGGATGCGGCCGCTTCCACGGTAATCAAATATTCTCCGGCGGGCGAGAAACTGATGACCATCACGGTAGGGGAGCAGCCCCGAACTCGCAACGCGTTCAACGGCACCACCGATATCGCTTTCGGACCCAACGGACGGCTGTTCGTCACCGACGGCTACGGCAACGCCCGGGTCCTCGAATATGCGGCGGATGGGCGGAGGGTGAAGGAATGGGGGCGCGCGGGAACGGGTCCGGGCGAGTTCCACCTGCCGCACGCCATCCAGATCGACGAGGAAGGGACGATCTATGTCGCCGACCGGGAGAACGGCAGAATCGAGAAGTTCGATCTCGATGGCAAGTTCCTGGGAGAGATTCCCCACCTGGGACGGACGTATTCGCTAAAGCTCGCGGGCAACGCCCTATGGGCCGGGATGCAGCCGCTGAATGAGCCGACCGGCTCGCCCGGCTGGCTGGTGAAATTCGATCGCAAAACCGGTCAGATCCTCGGCCACCTCGAGGTCACCGAAAAGGGCGGATTGCATTCCGTAGAGTTGACGCCTTCGGGTGAACCGGTGATCAATTTGAACAACGAACTGCTCTGGTTCCGGGCGAAATAATTTCCCTTGAAACATTAGGGGAGATGACGTACAGAAGCGTCACCGATGCTACTTCCCTGGGGTGCCGTAGCGATTTCCTCGCTGGCTTCGGCTATCTGGGATAGTAAACTTGGGAAGGAGTTCCCGTGCATGAGTAATTTCCGGATTCGCGCTTCCGAATTGCGACAACTTAGCAGGCTGCTGGCTGCGCTATTGGAAGACTCGGACTTGATGGCCGAGATGTCACTCATCGAGAAGGAACACATCCACGGCGCCTCCGCGGCGCTGCAACCCCTGGTTCCGATTGTGGATGCGCGCGATATGGAAGATACCGTGAACGAGAGCTAGGTACTCCATTTCATAGGTTCGCCAACGTATTCTGCTGCCACCGCTCCCTGATGGTCGCGGCTCTGAACGAGGCTGCATGCAGAGCCGTGACCGTAAGGGAGCGGTTGCAGTGTACTAAGCCACCTACCGACGTCGCCCTCTATCCCGCCGCCTCACTTACTAACTCCCAGGCCCGCGCCACATGCCGGTCCGTCGTCTGGAAATTTCCCACCGCCAGGTGCAGCGTGAATTTCCCGTGCAGCACGGTGCTCGATAAAAACACATCCCCGTTCGCGTTCACGCGATCCAGCAGCCGCCGATTCTCTTCGTCGCTACCCACATAGCGGAAATTCACCACCGAAAAACGCACCGGCGCCGCCAACTCAAATCGGGAATCCGCCTCCACCTGGCGCTGGAACCACTGCGCCAGCCGCACGTGCTCGCGCACCATCGCCGCCAACCCCTCATGCCCGTATGACCGCATCACGAACCATAGCTTGAGCGCGCGGAAGCGCCGCCCGAGAGGCACCCCGTAATCCATCAGGTTGGGCGCCCGTGTATCGCTCGGCATCTCCAGATAATCCGCCACCAGCGAGAACGCCCGCCTCAGCACCTCCGGGCGGCTGGTATAAAACACGCTGCAATCCATCGGCACTTGCAGCCATTTGTGCGGATTCATGACGTAGGAATCGGCGCGCTCGCATCCCTCGAAGGCCCAGCGGAATTCCGGCGCCAGTGCCGCCGACCCCGCATAAGCCGCGTCCACGTGCAGCCACAATTTGTAGCGCTCGCAGATGTCGGCGATGGCCGGCACCGGATCCACGCTGGTGGTGGACGTGGTCCCCACCGTTGCCGCCACGAAGCACGGCCGCAGCCCAGCGGCCAGATCCGCCTCGATCAGCTCCTGCAACTTGTCAGCCCGCATGCGGAATTCCTCGTCCACCGGCACGTTGCGCACGTATTTCTGCCCGATCCCCAGCGCGATCGCCCCCTTTTCGATGGACCAGTGCGACTGCTGCGAGGTGTACACCACCAGCCCGGGCGTCGTCCCCGCGGTGCGCGATTGCGGATCGGCCACCTCGCGCGCCGCCGCGACGGCGTGCATGCTGCTGGTGGACGCCGTGTCGTGAATCATCCCGAACCAGTTTGCCGGCAGCCCGCTCCATGCCGGCAGCCAGCGCAGCGTCACCTGCTCCAGTTCGGTGACCGCCGGCGATGTCTTCCAGACCATGCCGTTGCCGTTCAGCGCC
>CAZARO010001123.1:0-2526 GCA_964487165.1 uncultured Solibacteraceae bacterium
CCAGCTCTTTCACCGCCGCCGCGATATCCGGAACGTTCCAGCCGAGCACCGTGCCGTGGGCCGGTGGGAGCTCTTTCGCCATGCCGAGGCGCAGCATGATGCCGTGGGCGTCAAAGACCAGGGCGAACGGGGGCTCTTCGGAAACCAGCGTCAGGCCGAGTGTGCCGCCGTAGAATTCCTTGGCGCGCGCCACGTCGACGATAGAGACGAATCCCACGATGTCGTATTTGCCCAGTCTCAAAGGTTGTGCCATGCGGATATCATGCAGCGATCTTGCCGCCCGTCGCAACATCGTTGTTGCGTCACAATATGCCGCGATTCCGACAGCGCTTGACCGTTTGGGGAATTTGCGTTGCTCGGTTGCAAATCCGCGGGAAGTGTTACCGAGCCGCGACCGAAGGGAGCGGTGGCCGCAACTCATGTCCGCAGGCTCGCCACCCCTCTTCCAATTGCGCCACAATGGAGTTCGATCATGCTATCCAGACGTGCGTTGCTCGGTGCCCTGGGCGCGGCCGCTCTGCCGGCACCCGCCAAAGTGGGGCGAGTGGAAATCGGAGTCTGCGGGTCGGCCGACGACTTCGAAAAGGCGGAACAATTCGGCTTCGATTACTACGAACCGGCCGTGGCCGCCAT
Source organism: uncultured Solibacteraceae bacterium (assembly GCA_964487165.1). Classification (GTDB taxonomy): domain Bacteria; phylum Acidobacteriota; class Terriglobia; order Bryobacterales; family Bryobacteraceae; genus PALSA-129. The sequence continues at coordinate 634 of CAZARO010001123.1, forward strand.
CGCCGCGATGAGCGAACCGGCGTTTGCCGACTTCGCCCGGCGCGTTTCGAAATCGCGCATCCGCTGCGAGTGCTTCAACAGCTTCATCAGGACCCTGATGGTGGTGGGTCCGGCGGTGGATCGCGATGCCCTGACGGCCTACATGAGTTCCGCGCTCGACCGCTGCCGTGCGCTGGGAGCCACCATCGTGGTATGGGGCAGCGCCGGCTCGCGCAACGTGCCCGAAGGGTTTTCGCGCGACCGCGCGTGGCAGCAGATCGTCGAGTTCCTCCGCCTGGCAGGGCCCATCGGACAATCGCGAAACATCACCGTCGCCATCGAGCCGCTGCGCAAGCAGGAAAGCAACATCATCAACACCGGCGCCGAGGCGCTCCGCCTGGTGCGCGAGGTGGACCATCCCAACGTCAAGATGATCATCGACTACTACCACCTGCAGCAGGAGCACGAGGATCCGCAAATTCTGGAACAGGCGCGCGATGCCATCGTACACCTGCATTTCGCCAATCCCAACGGCCGCGTCTGGCCCAAGGATCCGGCCGAAGATCCGGGCTACGCGCCGTTTTTCGCTATGGTCAAAAAGACCGGATTTCGCGGCGGACTTTCAATTGAAGGAAGAGGCACGTTCGAGGCGGACGCGGCCGCCAGCATGGCCTTCTTCCGCAAGGAGCTGGCATGAGACCGGACGTGCCCGAGAAGGCTCGCACCATACGGACCGAATGGGCCGAATGGGACCTGGCGAACGAGGTGTGGAAGCCGCCATCGCGCGTGACTCTCGAGGAATTCCGTCCCGACGGCAAACGGCGCGTTTCCGAGCACCGCAATTCCGACGGGTCGGTCTCCCGATCTATCTTTTCGTACGACGATGCCGGCTTGCTCATCGAGTCCCGGTTCGAGAATAGCGAAGGTTTGGCGAGCCGAGGGATCTGCTCGTATGACGACCGCGGGCGCCTGATCCGCTCGCTGGGCTATGCTCCCGATGGATCCGTGAATGGTACCGTTGAGAACGCTTACGCCGCCGACGGTTCTTACACGCGCGTCATCCACTTTCCTCACCTGGAAGGCGAGGTGGTGTTCAACTTCGGGGAGGACGACTTCGATTACAGTTTCGGCGCCCCCGCGACCACCGCTTTCGGCGGCCATGGGCGGGAATCGGAAATACTCCTGAAAGGCGCGGACGGCAACCTCATTAGGCGACTGGTCCGGACTCGCGACGAGTCCGGCAGGCTGGTGAAAGATGAATTATTTCTCGGCGACCAGCCATTGAATCCGGAGATCCCCCTGTTCGGCGCCGGAGCATCGCTGATGACCAGCGAGTACGCCTACGATGAGCGGGGCCGCCGCGTGGAAGTAGTGCGGCGGATGTTTGGCCTGTCGGAAGAGCGCGAGACGTTCCGCTACGATGACCGCGGCAATCGGACGGAGACGACGACCGAACACCAACACCGCGAGGCAAACCTGGTCGAGGGAAATATGGAGTACGGAGAGGCCAAGGTCGATCGGCAGCAGCAGACACGCTTCGCGTACCGGTTCGACGCGCGGGGCAACTGGACGGAGCGGGTGAAGTCGCAGAGGTACGGGGAGAACCCGGATTTTACGCCCTGCGCGATCGAGCGCCGCGAGATCTCCTACTACGAGGAGTAGGCATCGCTAGAGCGCTGGCCTGCTTGCGCGGCCCGCGCGGCCGCGCCTGTTACCATACTCAGTGACTTATGGCCTATCGAGACTTGCGCGACTTTATCCGCGCGCTGGAAGAGAAGGGTGAGCTGAAGCGCATCGCGTTCGAGGTGGACCCGATCCTCGAAATCACGGAATTCGCCGACCGCGCCGTAAAACAGGGTGGGCCGGCGCTGTTGTTCGAGAAGCCCAAGGGCTACGGCGTTCCGGTGCTGATCA
>CAZARO010001124.1:0-2522 GCA_964487165.1 uncultured Solibacteraceae bacterium
CCAGGTGGCTCACCGAGGAGTAAGCTACCAGCTTCTTCCAATCCTTCTGCATGAGCGAAGCCAGCGCGCCGTACACGATGCCGATGATGGAGAGCACCGCCATTATGTTCACAATGGTCGGATTCTTGGCCGATTCCGGCAGCAGCGGCAGCGAAAACCGCAGAAAACCGTATGTCCCCATCTTCAGCAGGACGCTGGCCAGCACCACCGAACCGGCTGTGGGCGCTTCGGTGTGAGCGTCCGGCAGCCAGGTGTGGAATGGGAACATCGGCACCTTCACCGCGAATCCCACGAAAAAGGCCCAGAACACCCACCATGCGACGGTCACCGGAACCTGCGTACGCATCAGTTCGAAGATATCGAAGCTGTACGCGTGAAACTGCATGTAGTGCTGGAAGTAAAGCGTCAGAATGCCCAGCAGCATGAGCACGCTGCCGATCATCGTGTAGATGATGAACTTCATTGCGGCGTACATGCGGCGCGCGCCGCCCCAGATGGCGATGATGAAGTACATCGGCACCAGCACCGTTTCCCAGAAGACGAAAAACAGCAGGAAATCGAGCGACATGAACACGCCCAACATGGCGGTTTCGAGCAGCAGGAAGAAGGCGTAATATTCCTTCAGCCGATCCGTGACGTCATTCCAACTGGAGAGGACGGCGATGAACCCGATCACCGTGGTCAGCATGACCAGCAACAGGCTCAGGCCGTCTATGCCCAGGTGGTAGCTGGCGCCGATGGTCGGAATCCAGGGTGCGTTTTCGACGAACTGAAAGTCCTTGGTGCGGTCGAACTGGAACACCAGCGGCAGCGAGACCAGGAAGCCGGCCAGGGCGGCAAAATTGGCCCAGAGCTTGATGGCGCGCGCATTGGTCGACGGTAGGAACAGCAGCACCACCAACCCGGCTAGCGGCGTGAACAGAACAATTGAAAGGATGTGGTCCATATGAGCTGCCAGCGATTAGTCCCTCATATTATCACCAGTGAGGGAGCGGACAGGGGAGCGGCAAGAAGGGGCCGGGGGACGGGGCCCAGGGGCTGGGGAAAGGTTCGCGCCTGCGGCGCGATGCTGGATTAATTTGAGGAACCCGGCCGGGAAAGCCCGATAGGTGCGCTGTCAGCGGACCGCCCCTCGGAGGACGGCGGTACGACGGCGTCTTTATAACGCTCGCGGTATAACGGGTGCCGTTATATAATGAAGGGGCGTGATCAAAAGCTTCGCGGAAGAGCGAACCAGGGCACTCTTCGAGACTGGCAAGAGCCGGCGGTGGAACTCAATTGCCCGCGTAGCGGTGCGCAAGCTGGTTCAGATCGATTCTGTCACCACCCTGGGCGAGCTGAACGTGCCTCCGGGTAACCGACTGGAGGCTCTGAAGGGTGACCGCGCCGGGCAGCATAGCATTCGCATCAACGATCAATGGCGCATCTGTTTCCGGTGGGAGATTGATGGCGTCTATGACGTGGAAATTGTCGATTACCACTAAATGGAGGGAGAAAGACCATGAGCATCACGCGTCCTGAAGGGGGCTGGAACATCACCCGTGCTCCGGTTCACCCGGGCGAAATGCTCCGTGAGGAATTCATGAAGCCGTTAGGAATTTCGATCAACGGTCTCGCTTTGGAACTGCACGTACCAGTCACCCGTATCAGCGAAATCGTTAACGAACGCCGCGGAATCACCGCCGATACGGCCTTGCGCCTGGCGCGGCACTTCGGCACGAGCGCCGATTTCTGGATGAATATTCAAAAGGACTACGAATTAATCCTGACTCGGCGGAAGTCGTTGAAGCTCATCGACAGACAGGTCCGTCGGCGTACGAAGGCATCATGAGCGGTCGGGCCGCGAGCGCGGAGAAGCATGCTGCCGGTGGGAGGGGGCGTTGCCGGTACGGCACGTCGAAATTGCTGATAGCCTATTTCCAGTAATCCACTTTTGTCCCCGTGGACAACTTCCGGCTTGCCGACCATCCGCCCGGAAGCCGCGCGATCATGGAGCATCCTTTCCAGCACCTAGACTGCGCCCATGGCACGTGTTTCGCGGTATGTTACGTTGGGCTCCGAATGGCTCGTCAGCTCGCTATCATCCTTACGCTACTCGCGGCAGCCGTCGCTAGCGCCCAACCGCACCTCGTGTTCGATCGCAAGATCGGGACTGACTGGCCCCAGGATTCGAGCCCTTGGATGAGTTTCGTCGGTGTCAGCTCTGACGGCCGGACCGTTGTGGGCGACGCAGTCGTTTCGTTTGGCGAGGGCCATTTGGGATTCTGGACTTTTCCGGAGGGCAAGTTCCTTCGCCGTATCGAAGGCGTCCCTCAGGCCATTTCCCCCGATTTCCGCTACCTCGTGCTCCAAAGACAGATCATGGACTTGGGGTCAAGTAAGGCCATTCGCACGGTGGCGCATAAGCAGGACACCCTGGACGCCGCCGCATTTTCCGCGAACGGCGAATTGATGGCGGTAAAAGGCCGTCCTCCTGTCGTGAAAGGCCGGCAACTGGGTGCGCGACGTAGAAGTTGGAGTTA
>CAZARO010001125.1:0-2515 GCA_964487165.1 uncultured Solibacteraceae bacterium
ACCGCAACCGCCGCCGCCAGCGTGACTGAGGCCGATCCCGGGTTGGTCACGGTTACCGGGATGGTCTTCGGCAAAGTGGTTCCTTTGGCGAGATAGCCGAACGATAGCGTAGATGGCACTGCTGTAACCGGCGCCGTGACAGCCGCGTTGGCATCCAGCAGTCCGGAGCCGATCTCCTGGGCATCCACCGCATTGCCGTTGATATCCATAGTCACCGTCTGGTCCGCATAATTCACCAGCGCCGACTTGATCTGGGCGACCGTCCACGTGGGATGCGCCTGCAACACCAGGGCGGCCGCTCCAGCCACCAGTGGCGCGGCAAAACTGGTGCCGTTGGCCGCTACAAAGCCGTTGGTAGTGTAGAGTTCCCCGTTCGGATCGTAACTCTGCCCTACGGTATACATGCCGTTCGTGGCGCTAGGGGTATACGCCTGGTAACCGTCGAAGCCGCCCGTGGCCACCATGTCGGGCTTGATGGACCCGTCGATGGCCGGCCCCTCGGAGGAATAACTGGCGAGATTGTTCACCGCCGACGTGTTCGGCAAAGCTTCTTCCGCGCCCGCGGTATCGATGGTCACCGAAGCCCCGGGGTTGGCGTCGATATAAGTCTTGAGATTTTGGCCGTCGCTGAGCGAGATCATCACTGCCGGCCCGATCAGGTCGCAGGCGTCGCTGGTGTTGTAGTAGCAAATATAACCCGGGGTGGCCAGCGCTGTGGAATCGGCCATATAAAACACGATGCCGATTGCGCCCGCGGCGGTGGCGTTTTGGGCCTTGACGTCGAAGCTGCAACCTGTTCCGGAGGGGCTCCGTTGAATGAGCGCATATTTGTCGGTCAGGGAACCGGCCGGAAAGGCGGAGCAACCTTGTCCGTTGTCGTTGATCGGTGCCTGCGTCACATCCACCAGCGCACCGGAGTTGGCCCCCAGCAGGGATGGGAAAAAGTAAGAGTCGCCTAACGCGGCGGTAATGCCCTTGAGGTTGGACGCTACACCCGAGGCGTTCACCGATACCGTAGGATTAAACACGTGGGAGTTGATGGTTGCGCCCACGGTAATGACGGACGGGGCGATCCCCGGCGATGTAATGGTGTTGTAGTAGAGGTCCCCGAAAGGGTCGCCCCCGTAATTTCCCGCCGCGACGGTAATCACCGTGCCGTTCTCGGCGGCTACTTCAAACGCATGCGCCAGGGGATCGCACCATACCCCGGCGGAGTTTCCGCACTGCACGTCATCCTTCGCCCCCGCGAAAGCCGGTAGGCCCGAGGAAAAATTGACGATGTTCATGCCGTCGCTGACGGCGTCATCCAGGGCTTTAATCAGTACGCTCTCGGGCGGGCTGTCGTTCACCCCGTCCGTGCCATAGATCTTGTAGCTGCCCAGGAATGCCTTGGGAGCCATGCCGCTGAACGCCACCGTTCCGGCGCTGTTCTGCACCGCCGCCGCTACCGCCGCTACCGCCGAACCGTGACCGTCGCGGTCGCGCGCCGAGTAATCGTCGGGCATGGAAACGCTGGCCGAGGCCACGCCCGCGCTGGCGCAGGGGCCCGTGAGGCTGGCCGCGGCACAGTTGCCGTTGGCGATCATAGATACGTAACTGCGCGCCACAATCACTTTGTTATTGGTGTACAAGCCGCAATCGCTGGGTGTGCCGGTGCCGGCGGGCGGCGTATTGCACTTGGGGAAACCGGACGGCGCCGTGAATCCGGCATCGTTGAATGCCGGGCTGGTATGTACGCTGCCGGCGTCGATGCCGGTGTCCATGATCCCGATCTTGATTCCGCTGCCGGCATTGCCCTGGCCGCCGATGGCAGCCTGCGCCCAGGCGGCCGGCGCGCTGGCGAGGGCGGTGGCTTTGTTGAGATCCGGTTTGGCGCGGCGTTCGGGCATCACACCGATCACCCCCGGCACGCTCCGCAACTCGGCCAGGCGGTCAGGCGTGGCCACCACGAAGATGGCGTTCATTACCGTGGAGACCGATCCGGCAACCTGAAACTTGCGGCCGGCCAGATCCTGCATCACGGATAGCTGCCGTGACTCGATCTGCTGGCGGTAGGAGACGGCCGCCGCGGTCTGCAATTGATCGTGCGTGGCAAAGTGCGCCGCTACCGGTTCATCCCCCAGAAACAGGATGTAGCGGTTGGGGTAAAATCGCAGCCCGCCGTTCCGGGCATGAGGCGTCTTTCGGACGGGTCGTTGCTGCGCGCGCTGCGTCTCGCGTTTCGCCGGACGCTGCGCGAATCCCGGCGCGGCACATAGAATCAATCCGAGAATAACGCCCGAAAAGGCGCGATTTGCCATACCTGTTGACATGTTCATTAGTACGTCTCCAAAGTCTATCAGGTTGCGTAAACGGGAAAAACGCCTCACCCTTGTGGACAAACTCTACGGTAGGCGATAAGTTGCCGCAATCGTATTAAGCTTCCACCAGATTACGCCTTCGCGACTGGCAATTCCATCTCCACTTCCAGGCCTGGCTGCGCATTGCGGGCGCGAATTCCGCCCTTGTGCAGCTC
>CAZARO010001126.1:0-2512 GCA_964487165.1 uncultured Solibacteraceae bacterium
GGGTCCGCCCCACAATTAACGCAGAATCCCAGCTTTCCGGCAATGTAAGTGACAGTGGGATGGCATCCTGCGGCGACCCAGAGGGTAGCCCGGCAATCGGCCCGCCGCTGTATGGATGGTGCGACTGGCGGGTTACCAGGGGTACCCCTTGGGTCCCGCAGGGTGCCAACCTGCCCCACTTAGCAACTTCCGCCGAAGCATCTCCTATCGGCTGAACTTAAGAACCCAGGCGGGCTGGGCGAGTAACTCTTCAGGTAACTCAGGTAACTCCACACTAACTGAGTTAGCGCTCGATTCAAGCCGTACCGGCACCGCGACGCCCAGCACCGAGACCGATCTAATCTTAGCGCCGGTATATTCCTTCAGCGTGAAATGCCGCCCTGGCCAGCGCGGCAGGATGGCGTAGAAGCTATCGCCCTTTGCGGTAAAGAAAGCCTCGATGGACGCATTGCCGTCGCGCGGCGCCGCTATCAGCTTAGCGAAATCGTAGGCCGTATTGTATTCCTGGCCGTAGCTGACCTTGGGCTGCGCGCCCGCGGTCCACTGCTTGGCCTGCGCCCACGCGCGCGTGCCGTAGATCGCTTCGCCGTTCACCTTTAGCCAGGCACCGATCTGCAACAATCGCTCTTCCATGATCGGCGGGATGGTGCCATCGGCAGCGGGGCCGATATCCAGCAGGAGATTGCCGCCGCGGCTGACGATATCGGCCAGCATCAGCACCAACTCGCGGCCGGAATGGTAGTCCTCCGCGCGTTCGGCCCGATTGTAACCGTAGCTGAAGCCCATGCCGCGGCTCTCCTCCCAGGCGTGGTCGGTTGCGGCCATCCCCGGCGTGTACTCGGTGGTCCAGTAACCGCCGTGCTTGTGCCGCGTATCGCTGCCCCAGCGGTCGTTCACCACCACGTCGCTCTTCACTGGCGACTCGTTATAGAGCCAGGCCAGTAACTCCGGGCTGCGCCACTGCTCCGAGGTCATCTCCCACTCGCCATCGCTGAAAATGATCGAAGGTTGGTAGCGCGCCACCACGTCTTTGAACTGGGGCATCATGTGCTCGGCGACATAGCGCGGCTTGTTGCTCAGATATAGCGGGTTGTACCACTCGTAGAGCGAATAGTAGATGCCCATCTTCAATCCGCGGGCACGTACCGCGCTGCTGAGGTCCCCCAGCAGGTCGCGATGCGGCCCCTGTTCCACGGCGTTCCAGGGACGGCCCCATGTCCGGGAGGCCTCGGCGCTGGGCCAGAGCGCAAAGCCCTCGTGATGCTTGGAGGTGAGGGCAATGTACTTCGCGCCGGAGCGTTCGAAGATGTCGGCCCAATGCGCGGGGTCGAAGAGCTCCGCGCGGAACTGGGGGGCAAAGTTGGCATAGGGGTAATCGGCGCCGTGAAGCTTCTGATGCATCTCCCAACTGCCGGCATCCACCGGCCCGGCATTGGGCTTCCGCCCTTCCGTGATGGCGTGCCAATACCACTCGGCGTAGGCGAGCTTGCCGGGGATCACGGGCGCGTAAGCCGGCACCGAGTAGACGCCCCAGTGGATAAAGATACCGAATTTAGCATCGGTAAACCACGCCGGCGTAGCACGCCGGTCGAGCGAATCCCAGTTCGGCTGATAGTTCTGCGCGCCGGCGCAAGCTGCGCACACGAGGGCGAGCGGGACCAGATTCCTTGGCATATTACAATGATAAGCCGTGACAACCCTCACCTCCGCAATTCGCATATCGGCCCTGGCGTGCGCCGGCGCCGCGGCGCTGTACGCGCAGGACAATCGCTTCGACATCCTCATCACCGGCGCGAAGGTGGTGAACGGCTCCGGGTCGCCGTGGTTCTACGGAGACGTGGGGATTCGCGGCGACACCATCGCCGCGGTAGGGTTGATCCCGCAGGCGGACGCCGCGGTCCGCATCGACGCCCGAGGCATGGTGGTGGCGCCGGGGTTCATCGATATCCACTCCCATGGGCGCCGCGGCATCAACGCCGTGCCCACCGCGGAGAATTACCTGCGCGAAGGAGTGACCACTTTCCTCGAAGGCCAGGACGGCAGTTCGCCGCTGCCTCTGGGGCCGTTTCTGGATGGCATCCGCCGCACGCCCATCTCGGTGAACTTCGCCACGTGCGTGGGGCAGGGAAGCATCCGCTCGGAAACCATCGGGCTGGTAAATCGCAAGGCCACGCCGGAGGAGATCGAGAAAATGAAGGGCCTGGCGGAGCAGGCCATGCGCGACGGCGCGTTCTGCCTGTCGACCGGGCTGTTTTACGTGCCGGGCAATTTCACGCCCACCGAGGAAGTCATTGAGCTGGCCAAGGTGGTGGGACGCATGGGCGGATTCCACATCTCGCACATGCGCGACGAGGCCGCGCACGTTATCGACAGCGTGAAGGAGACCATCCGCATCGGCGAGGAGGGCGGACTGCCGACGCAGATTACGCATCACAAAATCATTGGCCAGCCCAACTGGGGCCAAAGCGTGGACACGCTGAAGCTGGTGGAAGCGGCGCGGGCGCGTGGCGTC